>WLFI01000070.1 GCA_009703845.1 Actinomycetota bacterium | reverse complement strand
TCTAGCTGGCTGCTGAGACGACTTTGTGGGAAGTTATCAGTCTACTTGGCGGGCTTGTCAACCGCGCCACCAAATCGACGATCACGATTAGTGAAGGCGACTATGGCATTCCATAGCGATTGCCGGTCGAAGTCGGGCCAAGGGGTGTCATCGAAGACCAGTTCGGCATATGCGCTCTGCCAAAGCAAGAAGTTTGAGATGCGCTGTTCGCCAGAACTCCTTATGAACAGGTCGACGTCGGGCAAAAAACCTGAGTTCAGGTACTTGCTCAGGGTCTTCTCGGTGACCGAGCCAGGCTTTAGAACGCCGGATGCGACATCCGCGCTCATGGCATTGATGGCGTCGAGCATCTCAACCCGCGAGCCATAGTTCACGCACATGGTGAGCGTAAGGGTTTTGTTTTTGGCGGTGAGCGCTTCGGCAGCCTCTAGCTCGCGAATCACGCTTGACCAAAGTCTTGGACGGCGACCAGCCCAGCGCACGCGCACTCCCCAGGCGTTCAGCTGGTCGCGGCGGCGGCGCAGCACCTCGACGTTGTAGCCCATCAGAAAGCGCACCTCTTCGGGTGAGCGCTTCCAGTTTTCGGTTGAGAAGGCGAAGACGGTTAGATTTTTCACACCCGCCTCGATGGCGCCGGCCACGACGTCTAGAAGCGCCACTTCGCCGGCCTTGTGGCCTTCGACGCGGGTTAGACCGCGGGCATTGGCCCAACGGCCGTTGCCATCCATGACGATTGCAACGTGCGCGGGAACGGGTAGCGAGCCGAACTTAGGCGGCTTTACTCCGGGCTTGGCTACCGGTAAAAGTTGGGTCATTCTCGCTCCACGTGTTGTAGCGATTTTAGCCCTCGTTCGATGTGCCACTGGCTGTAGGCAGCCACAATGCCTGCTGCCGAAGTGCGTGTGCGCTGCGAACTCGAGTCGGCGATGTCCCATTCGCCACTGAGCAGTGCACCAAGCAAGTTAGCCGTGTCATCGTCGATGACCGCGGCACCAGCCGGCTTGCATTCTGGGCAGACCACTCCACCGAGTTGCAATACGAACGCTCGATGAGGGCCGGGTGCATTGCAACGAGAGCAATCGGCAAAATTCGGGGCCCAACCGGCTACCGAGAGCGCTCGCAAGAGATATGAATCGAGAATTAGCGAAGGGTCGTGATCTTGGTTTGCCAAAGCTCGTAGCCCACCGAGAAGCAACAGGTATTGCTGCGGGCTGCTGACATCGCCGGTGAGCTTTTCGGCAGTCTCCACCATGGCGCTAGCCGATGTATAGGCGGCATAGTTTTCGATAATCGATGCACCATAGGACGCCAGCGTTTCAACCTGACTAACGGTGTCGAGATTCTTGCCTTCAAAAAGCTGCACATCGACCACCATGAACGGCTCGAGCCTTGACCCGAACTTGGATGCTGTTCGCCGAACTCCCTTGGCTACCGCCCGAACTTGCCCGTGGTTTTTGCTGAGCATGGTGACGATGCGGTCGGCTTCGCCAAGCTTGTGGGTTCGCAAAACCACGGCTTCGTCACGATATAGGGGCACGCCTCAAGTATGCCTAACGCACTGGTGAAACTTCGGCAGACTAGCCGCGAATGGCGCGGTTGACACCCGAGATGATGGCCTTCAGAGACGCCGTCGCGATGTCGCCGTCGATGCCGACTCCCCAAAGCGTTTTGCCGTTGACATCGAGTTCGGTGTAGGCGGCTGCTTGAGCGGATGCACCTGCCGAAAGGGTGTGCTCGACGTAGTCACGAACGGTCACAACTACGCCAGCCTTAGCCAAGACATCGATGAACGCACTGATTGGACCGTTGCCGGTTCCGCTCGATTCGACTTCACCAGCGGCGTCTCGCAGAACTACATCTAGGTTCACGACGCCATCCATGTCTGAAGCGGTGCGAACCTTTTTGAGCTCGAAGCGACCCCACTTGTTTGATGCATCAAGTGCCGGAAGGTATTCGTCGGTGAAGATTTCCCAAAGCATTGCACTCGAGACCTCGCCGCCCTGAGCATCCGTTTTGTTTTGAACGACTCGCGAAAACTCGATTTGCAGTTTGCGCGGAAGGTCGAGTGCGTGGTCAGCCTTCAGTAGATAAGCCACACCACCCTTGCCAGACTGCGAGTTCACGCGAATAACTGCCTCGTATGAGCGCCCAACATCTTTCGGATCGATAGGTAGGTAAGGAACAGCCCAAACCATTTCTTCAACGTCTTTGCCCTGTTCGGCGGCATCTTTGGCCATACGCTCGAAACCCTTTTTGATGGCGTCTTGGTGTGAGCCGCTGAACGCGGTGTAAACCAGATCTCCGCCGTATGGACTGCGCTCGTGAACCGGCATTTGGTTGCAATATTCAACCGTTCGTCGAATCTCGTCGATGTCGCCGAAATCGATGTGCGGGTCGATGCCCTGGGTGAACAGGTTCAATCCGAGCGTTACTAGGTCAACGTTTCCGGTGCGCTCACCGTTACCAAAGAGACAACCTTCGATGCGATCGGCTCCCGCAAGGTAGCCGAGTTCGGCTGCAGCAACGGCGGTTCCTCGGTCGTTGTGCGGGTGCAGCGAGATCAACACGCTGTCGCGACGATCGATGTTGCGCGACATCCACTCGATTGAATCGGCGTAAATGTTCGGTGTAGTCATTTCGATGGTGGCCGGTAGGTTGATGACCAGTTTGCGCTCGGGCGTTGGGTTGATCGCGGCGATTACCGCGTTGCAAACCTCAAGCGCATATTCGAGCTCGGTACCGGTGTATGACTCCGGCGAGTATTCATAGAACACGTCGGTGTCGGGGATGCTCGACTCAAGACTTAGGCACTTGTGAGCGGCATCGACCGCAATCTTCTTGATTGCATCCATGTCGGCATTGAAAACCACACGTCGCTGCAACACCGATGTCGAGTTGTAGAAGTGAACGATGGCGCGTTTTGCACCATTCAACGACTCGTAGGTTCGCTCGATGAGATGGTCGCGTGCCTGAGTGAGCACCTGAATGGTCACGTCTTCGGGAATGTGGTTTTCTTCGATTAGAAGGCGAACGAAATCGAAGTCGGTTTGGCTGGCACTCGGAAAGCCAACCTCAATCTCTTTGTAGCCCATACGCACAAGCAGTTGGAACATCTTGAGTTTGCGCTCTGGGCTCATTGGGTCGATGAGTGCCTGGTTGCCGTCGCGAAGGTCTACGGCACACCAACGCGGAGCCTGCTCGATGAGTTTGCTTGGCCAGGTGCGATCGGGAAGTGAAAAAGGAATCTGTTCGTGAAACGGGCGGTATTTGTGCACCGGCATGGCCGATGGTTTTTGACGATTAAGCATTTGGGGTTCTCCTTGGATGCCGGCGAATATTTTGCCGAAAGTTTCTATTGGGTCAGCCGTGCACGAGGCTCCGCGACGAGGAGGGCCGAGTTAGGCCTCGTCGCGGCCGCTAAGTAGGAGACCGAAGAACACGAGTTCAGGTTAGCCCTTTTGCAGGCTAAAAGCCAAGTCGCCCGAGTTGCTTCGGGTCGCGCTGCCAATCTGGGGCAACCTTTACGCGAATGTTCAGAAACACCTTTTGGCCGATCAACTTCTCGATTTCCACGCGTGATTTGCTGCCGACATCTTTGATTCGGTCTCCGCCACGACCGACGATGATGCCTTTTTGGCTGTCACGTTCGACCCACACGTTTGCGTGGATGTCGACCATGTTCTTGCCTTCGCGCTGGTTCATTTCGTCGATTGTGACCGCAAGTGAGTGTGGCAGTTCGTCGTGCACGCCTTCAAGTGCGGCTTCGCGGATGAGTTCGCAAATGCGCGACTCGATAGTCTCGTCGGTCACCGCATCGGCTGGGTAGAGCGCAGGGCCTAGCGGTAGCAAGCCAATCAGCACATCGGTTAGTACGTCCAGCTGGTCGTCACCGAGGGCTGAGACAGGAATGATGTCAGCCCAATCGCGCAACGCAGACACAGCCTGCAATTGATCTGCAAGGGCGGTCTTGCTAACCAGCTCGCATTTGGTCACGACCGCAACGAGCTTGGCGCGCCTGAACTCGCCGAGCTGCTCATTGATGAAGTTGTCGCCCGGGCCAATCTTTTCGTTGGCCGGAATGCAAAAGCCAATGACATCGACACCGCTGAGGGTGGTGTCGACCAAATCGTTCAATCTCTTGCCAAGCAATGTGCGCGGGCGGTGCAAACCCGGTGTGTCGACGAGGATGATTTGACCGTGGTCGCGGTGAACGATGCCACGAATGGCGCGGCGAGTGGTTTGCGGTTTGGCGCTGGTAATGGCTATCTTCTCGCCAACCAGGGCGTTCGTCAGCGTCGATTTACCAACATTCGGTCGGCCTACGAAAGAGACGAATCCCGATCTATGCTCGGTCATCTAGTTTTCTCCTTCGAAGGCAGCTCGTGCCTCTAACAATTCTTGGTTTGGTTCGACGATAACGGTGATCAGGCGCTTTGGGCGGCCCTCGAGTCGATCAGCTTTCAAGGTTAGGCCTGAGAACGTGGCCGAATCATCTTTGGCTGGCAACTTGCCGAGCAACTTGCTCAGCATTCCGCCAACGGTATCGACATCCTCGTCTTCAAGCTCGAGACCGAAGCGTTCACCTAGGTCAAACAGCGAAAACTTCGCCGAAACGCGCAGTTGACCATCGGCTAGCTCTTCTACCTCGGGAACCTCGCGGTCGTATTCGTCGGCGATGTCACCGACGATTTCTTCGATAACGTCTTCCATGGTCACCAAACCGGCCACGCCGCCGTACTCATCAACCACTATGGCGATGTGAGTCGCGCTTTTTTGCATCTGGCGCAGAAGGTCGTCAACCGGCATCGATTCTGGAACGAACGTTGGTTTGCGGCTCTTGGCAGAGACACTCGTGGTTTCAAGTGATGCGGGGTCTTTCGAGAGAATGCGCGCGACGTCTTTTAGGTACAAGACGCCGACTATGTCATCCACGTTCTTACCCAGAATTGGTAACCGTGAATAACCGCTGGCTAGGAAAGTTTCTAGGGCAGTCGAAAGCGGAGCATCAGCAAGCACGGTCGCCATGTCGATGCGCGGAACCATGACTTCGCGCACAATCGTCTCGCCAAACTCATCAACTGACTCGAGAAGCTCTTGCTCG
>WLFI01000007.1 GCA_009703845.1 Actinomycetota bacterium | reverse complement strand
TAACTCGAAGAGTTACACAGTTGCTCCTCATTCTTTTTGTGAGCAGCTACCTCACCTACATTCTTTTGGCTTGGTCTGGCGACCCGCTCGAAGAATTGCGCCTCAGCAGCGACCCGAAAAAAGAGCAAACCATCATTGCTCTGACTCGCCAGCTCGACCTAAACACCCCCGCACCACTGCGTTATTTCAAATGGATGGGCGGAATGCTCGGCATTTTCTGGGGCAAGTTCACCATGGGTGACTCGCGCCAAGGGCAAGATGTGGCTGAACTCATCATGACCGCAATCCCAACCACAATCCGCTTGGTTCTCGCGGCGACCATCCTGGCCATGCTCGTGGGTATCACCATCGGTGTGGTAACCGCCCTTCGTCAGTACAGCCGCTTCGACTACGCGATTACTTTTGTTTCATTCTTGTTCTTCTCACTGCCAATCTTCTGGGTTGCGGTTTTGCTAAAGCAGTACATGTCGATCAGCTTCAATGACTGGCTAGCAAATCCAATAATTGACCCGATATGGTTGGTCGGGGCCGGCATCGTGGCCGGTATTTTCTGGGCGGGCGTCATCGGCGGCACATTGCAGCGCGTCTTGATAGTTTTCGGTGCAGCATTCGCAGCAACCTTTGGCGTGCTGTTCTGGCTATCGAGCACCAACTGGTTCAACACGCTTTCGCTCGGCATCGGATTCGTCATCGTTGTTGGTCTCGGTTTTGCTTTCTTGATTGTGACCGCGTCGACGGGCCTTTCGAACCGCCCCGCACTCTATTCTTCGCTGACCATGGTCGCAGTGGGTGGCGCTATCTACTTCCCAATTCAGTCACTTTTGGTAAACGACTTCAGCGGCTGGACATTGCTCGGTTTGGCTGCGGCGACGATTGTCGTGGGCCTGCTCACCGGCTTCTTGTTCGCTAGAGAAGACAGGGCTGCCGTGATGCGCACCAGCGTAATCACTGCAGTGGTAGTCGCTGCGTTGATTGTCATCGACCGCGTCGCACAGGAATGGATTCCCTACGTAACCAGCGACTTTGTTTCAGGTCGCCCAATCCCGACGGTCGGTCAGGTTAACGACCAGATTGCTATGGAACTTCTAGAGAAGCCGAACTTCTGGGTAGGGTCGCTGGATGGAATTCTGCACATCATCTTGCCTACCGTGGCCCTGACGATCGGCTCATTCGCCGGTTACGTGCGCTACACCCGCGGCAACCTGCTCGAAGTTCTCAACATGGACTATGTGCGCACCGCACGCGCCAAGGGTCTCACAGAGCGAACCGTTGTGATGCGACACTCCTTCCGTAATGCACTTATCCCACTTACCACTCTGATGGCCTGGGACTTCGCCGGCCTCATCGGTGGAGCAATCATCACCGAGAGTGTTTTCGGTTGGATTGGTATGGGAACCCTGGTGCGCCAGGCCTTATTCTCATTCGACCTAAACCTCATGATGGGTGTGTTCTTGATCACTTCGACTTTGGCAGTAAGCGCGAACTTGGTTTCAGACTTGCTCTATTCGGCACTTGACCCACGCATTCGCGTAGGAACTGGAGAATAACCATGTTTGGAAAGAAAAAAGCTGAAGTTGTTTTAGACAACGAGGTCTCTGAGTCAAACGAAAATGCGATCTCAAACAAAGAGACCGAGGGTCTAAGCCAGGGTCAAATTGTTCGCCGTCGCTTTTTGCGTCACCGTGGTGCCATGATCGGCCTTTTCACCCTCATCACCATTGTCTTGTTCACATACAGCGCATCGGGTCTTCACCTTGGTAATGAGAAGAACCCAATTACCGTTCCAGGTTGGTGGCACTACAGCATCAATGACCTGCCTGAACTTCGTTACGGTGACGCCTGTCCTGACGGCTCTACCGGATGCCCAAGTCTTGACCTGAACCCATTTGACGTGACCCCGATGGGAACCCTGTCTGGGCTCGAGGGTGACGGCTCAAAGGTTGTAGCCACCCTAAACGGCGTTAGCGCGATCAAAGCGGGCGATCAGGTTGTCATCTCAGGGGTCAAACCTGACTCATTCAATGGCACGTTCACCGTGACCGAGGCGACGGAATATGACTTCGCTTTTGACAGCAAAGCTACTGGAACGCCTGAAGACGTATCAGCTGCTACGGTGGGCAACTACCAATTCGGTCTTGGTGAGCATCCATTCGGCCAAGATGACATCGGTCGTGACTACTTCGCGCTTGTAATGCGTGGTGCCGAGCAGTCAATCATGGTGATGCTCATCATCGGATTCCTGGGTGGACTAATTGGAACCGTCGTCGGCGCTGTTGCGGGATACTTCCGTGGTCGCATCGACGGGTTCCTAATGCGCGTCGTCGACCTTTTCACCACCATCCCGGTTATCTTGATCGGTGCTGTGATCGGTTTCAAGGTCGGTAACCTCGGTGTGGTCGTTTTGGCCGTGTTCCTTGGTTTGTTCGGCTGGATTGGTTTGGCACGTTTGGTTCGAGGCGAGTTCCTCAGCCTGCGTGAGCGAGAGTTTGTCGACGCAGCGCGAGTGGCCGGAGCGAGCCACGCTCGAATCATCTTCAAGCACATCCTGCCTAACGCCGTCGGTATCATCATCGTTTCTGTAACACTCTCGATGTCGGGCGCAATCTTGCTTGAAACCGGTCTTTCGTACCTCGGCTTTGGTGTGGTCTCTCCAGACGTTTCGCTCGGCTCTCTGATTAGCCAGTACCAGGATTCGTTTGCAACTCGACCATGGTTGTTCTGGTGGCCTGGTTTGTTCATCATCTCGATTGCGCTTTGCATCAACTTCATTGGAGACGGTCTGCGTGACGCATTCGACCCTCGCCAACGACGACGCATTAGCAAGAAAGACCGCGACCAAGCCAAGTCGGCAGCAAAGGTATCTGCCTAAATCAGGCGGATCAGAAGGTTAGAAGTGCAGCAAGTTACCCAGAACAAGCAAGATGAGGCTCGCGCCAAGCAGCGCGACGCCCAGCTTGTCGACGCTGCCGCTGCGCTTGGCCGAGGTAGTTGCTGTGGCTCGCTCAAACTCGACTCGTCTGGTGCGAGCGAGGTGAGCAGCGGCACCCGAGTGGCTGCTGGGCAAATCGCCAGGTCTGAGGCCGAAGTCTTTGTCGTAGTTGATGCCCTTAACGTCGGCCTTGTGCACAGTGCGCCTGCGGTAGCGACCCGGAGCGGGGGCAGCCCACGCCACGACCTTGGCCTCACCGCTGTAGACAGTCAAACCAAATCTGGTTTCGATCTCGTCGACCTCAGCCCAGCCAATGGTTGCTGTGATGAAGGGGTTCACAATGGTGATTCCCTCATCGAAGATCAGAACCTTTGGCTTAATGAAAAGCAGCCAAGCCAAGGTTGCTGTGGTGGCAATAACCCCGGCTTGAGCCATCCAGGTGCCGTCACCGTAGAAAACGACTTGCACAACGAACAAAACATTGATGACCAAAGCCAAGCTCGCGAGAACGAGAGCGGATCTAGGTCGAAACACATTCAGATTGGTCACCAGACCATTCTGCCATTGCTTCAAACATCTTCATCAGTAGAAGGAAAGTAGAGATCGTGACTCAAAACGTAGAGCCAATTCTCAAAGTCGAGAACTACAACGTAGAGTTCTGGGTTGATGGCGTCTGGTATCCAGCGGCTATCGACATGAACTACCACGTTATGCCTGGTGAGGTGCTCGCCATCGTTGGTGAATCCGGTTCTGGTAAGTCATCTTCATCGATGGGTCTCATGGGTCTTCTAGCCTCGAACGCCCGCACCTCAGGCCAGGTCTTGGTTAAGGGTGTCGATATGCTGACCGCAAACAGCAAAACCCTGAGAAGCTACCGCGGTAAAGAGGTTGCTTACATCTTCCAAGAGCCTATGACCGCTCTAAACCCTGTCTACACAATCGGTTTTCAGATTATCGAGACACTTAAAACTCACTTCGACATCACCACTTCGGCCGCGCGCATCCGTGCGATCGAGTTGCTAACTCTGGTTGAAATTCCGAACCCAGAGAAGTCGATCGACAAGTACCCACACCAGCTTTCAGGTGGTCAGCGTCAGCGCGCCATGATCGCTCAGTCGCTTGCCTGTGACCCTGCTCTACTGATCGCCGATGAGCCTACAACCGCGCTCGACGTAACCGTTCAGGCCGAAATTATCGACCTAATGAGAAACCTAAAAGACAAGCTCAACTCGGCAGTTCTGCTGATCACTCACGACATGGGCGTTGTCGCCGACCTTGCTGACCGCATCCTCGTTATGAAAGATGGTTTCACGGTTGAGCAGGGCACTGCAGACCAGATCTTCAACGCTCCTCAGCACCCATACACACAGTCACTTTTGGCATCGGTGCCAAAACTTGGCTCAGTTCCAGTGCGAGAGAGAGTTGCAGACGGCAACCAAGCTGTTTTGAGTCTGCGCGATGTAACCATCGAATACCCGAAGCGTGGCCGCGTGCCAGCCTTCACTGCCGCACAGGGAATCTCGCTAGACATTTACCCAGGAGAAATTCTCGGTCTGGTCGGAGAGTCTGGTTCTGGTAAGACCACAATTGGTCGTGCCGCGATTGGTCTTCTTCCGATCAAAGAGGGAACCATCACCGTCGCAGGCAATGACATTAGCCGTGCTTCACAAAAAGACCTGCAGAAGATTCGCAAGCACACCGGAATTGTCTTTCAAGACCCAGCATCGTCGCTGAACCCTCGACTACCAATCGGTGAGTCGATTGGCGAGCCTCTTTTCTTGGCAAAGATTGCAAAGGGTGACGAGCTGAACAGAATGGTCGAAGACCTTCTCGACAAGGTCGAATTGCCGCGTTCTTACCGTAACCGTTACCCACACGAACTTTCGGGTGGTCAGCGTCAGCGCGTAGGTATTGCCCGCGCGCTGGCTCTAAACCCAGACATTCTGATCGCCGATGAACCAACCTCTGCGCTCGACGTGTCGATTCAGGCGCGATTCCTTGATCTGCTTCAAGAGATTCAGCAAGAACTGAAGTTCGCTTGTCTTTTCATCAGCCACGACATCGCCGTGGTAGAGATCTTGGCGCACCGCATTGCAGTTATGCAGCACGGTCGCCTCGTCGAAGTTGGAGACCGCGACCAGGTTTTGCGCAGTCCAAAAGATGCCTATACACAGCGTCTGCTCTCGGCTGTGCCGGTGCCAGACCCTGCAGAGCAGAAGCGTCGCCGCGAAGCTCGCATGGCGTTGCGCTCGAACTAGTCAAAGTAACCTAGAACCAGTTGAATCAAACTGGAGACTCCTTGAAACGTTTATTGGCCTTAGTTCTTGTTGCCGTGTTCGGCGGTTCGGTCTTAACCGCCTGCAGCACCGAGCCAGGTGTAATCTCGGGCAGTCAGATCAGCATCGCGCAAATAGGCGAGTTGAACTCGATTAACCCTGATGTTTCTAGCGACCTGACCACGGCGCACAATGCCAGCGAATTGGCCAACCTTACAACGGCTAAGTTTTTTGACCTAGGGGCAACTGGCGAGCTGGTCGCAAACGAAAATCTTGGCAGTGTCGAGGTTTCTGGTGCGAAGCAAATGCGGGTCACCTACACTCTTAGCGATACCGCCACTTGGTCTGACGGCGTCGCGATTGATTCGACCGATTTGGCCCTATCGTTCGCCGCAGCCACCAGCCTTGGTGGATCAAATTTTTATTCGGTTCGCCGAGACTCGGGCCTGCAGTTTGCCAAAATCGCATCAATCCCTAAAGCCGGCGAAAAGACTCTAACGCTCGAATTCTCGTCCCCTGTCGCCGATTACCAGACCGCTCTCACGCTCAGCGTTGCAGCACATACTGTGGCAGCCAAGGCTTTTGGCAGCTCAGACGCGATTGCTGCGAAAACAGCTGCGCTAAACGCTATCGTCAATCAAGATCTGACAGCGCTGGATGCTCTAGCCGAGGCCTACCGATCAGGCTTCGACTCTTGGCAGGGAATCACCGATGAAACCCTGTTCGTGTCATCTGGCGCATATCGCGTGTCAAAGGTGTCTGGCAAGACCTCGGTTGAGTTGGTCGCAAACACCAACTACCAAAATGGACACCTGCCGCGCGTGCAAACCGTCACGCTGAAGTATTACTCAGACTCAACGGCAGCGATTGCTGCCATGTCTTCGGGTGACGTTGATATCGCAACGGCAGAAGACTCGGGCATTGCCTCGTTGGGTGACATTTTGGGTTTGGTGTCGACGATCAAGTCGCCGAAGGTGACTTCGGTGGTCAAGTCTGGAGCCAGCACCGAGCAGGTTATTTTCAACTTCCGAAGCACCAGCGTGTTCTCACCAGAGCGCAATAATCAAGATCCCGCGGCGGCATTGGCGGTGCGAAAGGCTTTTCTAAATCTGGTGCCGAAGAACCGAATCATCACCGGCATTTCGCAGAATTACTCGGTGGTTTCATCAGATTCATTGGTTTTCTCTAGTGGCATGAACTATTACGCCTCTTCGGTGTCTGAAAACGGTTTGACCGAGTACTTGTTTCAAGATGTCGAGAAGGCTTCTGAGCTAATGGAAGCTAGCGGCCTCGAGCTTCCACGCAAGGTTCGAGTGGTTTTTGATACCGATAACCCGAGAGCTCAGGCCGCCTGGATTTTGCTACGCGAAAGAGCGCTTTCGGCAGGGTTCAAGCTAAAAGATCTAAGCTCTCAAGACCCCACGCAGATTCTCGCTTCGGGTGAGTTCGATCTTTACATCGGCCCGCGTCCGGTGGTTTCGCTTCCTTCTGAGAACGTGTTCGCTATAACTTCATCTGCCATTTTTGGCTATACGAGCGCAGCGGTCGACGGGGCCCTTGAAGAATTGGCCCTCGCGGATAACCAACGAGACAGGGGAGCGGCGCTGGCTAAACTCGACAAGCTTTTGGTCGCCGACGCCTATGGAATGCCCCTTTACGAAGTCCCCTCACTTTTGGTTTACGCCGACCTAATCGAAGGTTTCGTACCATCGGCGTATGCCGACAGTGCAACCTGGGGCTACCAAAACTGGGTTGTTGAACCAACCCCCAAGGGCTAGTCATCCTATAGTTTTCACTCCCAGCCAACTAAACTAGAACCACCGATGCGCATCTCGCTCGGTTTTCATAAATCGCTCGAATCTCTTTCGATTTGTCGCGTGCCATTAAGAGGATGTTTGTTATGACTCTGGTTTCCAGAGAAGACCTTCGCAACGTTGCCATCGTTGCCCACGTAGACCACGGCAAGACCACTTTGGTCGACGCCATGCTTCGCCAGACCGGTTCGTTCAGCGACCACTCCAACATGGGAGAGCGAGTCATGGACTCGGGCGACCTAGAGCGAGAAAAGGGCATCACGATTCTTGCTAAGAACACCGCGATTGCCTACAAGGGCGCGGCTGCTGGTGGAAAAGAAATCACCATCAACGTGATTGACACCCCGGGCCACGCCGACTTTGGTGGAGAGGTCGAGCGCGGCCTTTCTATGGTTGACGGAGTCGTTTTGCTCGTCGACGCTTCTGAAGGACCACTGCCACAGACCCGCTTCGTGCTTCGCAAGGCTCTCGAGTCAAAGCTTCCGGTTATCTTGTTGGTAAACAAGACAGACCGCCCGGATGCTCGAATCGACGAGGTCGTCGAAGAAACCCACGACCTGCTTCTCGGCCTAGCCAGCGACCTACACGACTCTGTTCCTGATCTTGACATTGACTCGATCCTCGACCTTCCTGTCATTTACGCATCGGGTCGTGCCGGTCGTGCCAGCTTGAACAAGCCTGCCGATGGCACGTTGCCAGATGCAGAAGACCTTGAGCCACTTTTCGGTGCGATCCTCAAGTACATTCCTGCGCCGGTTTACGATGACGAGCACCCACTTCAGGCTCACGTCACAAACTTGGATGCGTCGCCGTTCCTTGGTCGTCTAGCACTTTTGCGCATCTTCAACGGAACCCTTCGCAAGGGCCAGCAGGTCGCTTGGGTGCGTGCCGACGGCACCACCCAGAACGTGAAAATCACTGAGCTTTTGAAAACTAAAGCCCTAGACCGCTACCCAACCGACGAGGCTAACCCGGGCGACATCGTCGCCGTCGCCGGAATCGAAGAAATCACCATCGGTGAAACTCTTGCCGACCCTAACGACATTCGCCCACTGCCAATGATCACGGTAGATGACCCTGCGATCTCGATGACAATCGGAATCAACACCTCGCCTATGGCGGGTCGCGTCAAGGGTGCAAAGGTCACCGCGCGCCTCGTGAAAGACCGTCTAGACAAAGAGCTAATCGGTAACGTGTCGATTCGAGTGCTTCCAACCGAGCGTCCAGACGCTTGGGAAGTTCAGGGCCGTGGCGAGCTAGCGCTTGCAATTCTTGTCGAGCAGATGCGTCGCGAAGGTTACGAACTAACTGTTGGTAAGCCACAGGTTGTGACCAAGAAAGTCGACGGCAAGGTTCACGAGCCAGTTGAAGACTTGACCATCGATGTTCCCGAAGAGTTCCTCGGCCCGATTACTCAGCTCATGGCTGCTCGTAAAGGTCGCATGACCAACATGGTCAACAACAACACCGGATGGACCCGCATGGAGTTCCTGGTGCCTTCTCGTGGACTAATCGGATTCAGAACCGAGTTCTTGACCATCACCAAGGGCACCGGAATCGCTAACGCGATCTCGGCTGGATACGACGCCTGGTTCGGTGAAATCGTGACTCGCAACAACGGCTCAATGGTTGCCGACCGTGCCGGAGTTGTGACCCCATTCGCCATGATTGGTCTTCAGGAGCGTGGTTCGTTCTTCGTAGAGCCAACCAGCGAGGTTTATGCCGGAATGGTCGTGGGCGAGAACTCACGAGCTGACGACATGGAAGTCAACATCACTAAAGAGAAGAAGCTCACCAACATGCGTGCCGCTTCATCTGACGAGTTCCAGTCTCTTACACCTCCGCGCAAGCTATCGCTTGAAGAGTGTCTTGAGTTCGCCCGTGAAGACGAGTGTGTCGAGGTAACTCCAGAAGCCACACGCATTCGCAAGGTAGAGCTTGACGCAAACGTTCGCGCTCGTCTCTACTCGCAGCGCAAAAAGAGCTAGTAAGCACCTAAAGAAAAATCCCCCGACGCTTATCGCCTTGGGGGATTTTTCGTTGCCTAGGTTATTGAGGCTACTTGCTCTCTGAAACTGCGCGCTTAGTGCGGTATCCGAGAACGTAGATGAGGGTCACCGGAATCGTGTACAAGAACCAGACCAGCGCCTCAAGGTTTGTTGGTGTGACTCTGAACGAGATTGTTCCCTTCAAAATGCTGTGCACCACACCGTCTTTCTCGATGATGCCAGACACGTCGTAGGCATTCGAGGTGAGAATCGGGAAGGCCTGCTCGAGACCAGCGAATATGCCGATTTCTTGAAGTTCGTGAACACCGTAGGCCAGAATTCCAGCCGCAACAACGATCAAAAACGCCCCGGTGTATTTGAAGAACGATGACAGGTTGAACTTGAGCACTCCGCGGTAAATCAGGTAGCCCATGACGGTAGCGACTAGAAGACCGAGGGTCGCTCCCAGAATTGGGTGAGTCTCATCGCCGGTTGCTTTAGACGCACTCCACAGAAATACAGCCGTCTCAATTCCTTCGCGGATGACGGCAAAGAAGGCCACGCCGACCAAAGTCACCGTTGACGCTTCGAGGGCTTGATCGATTTTTCCGCGTAGTTCTGCGCCGAGGCTCTTAGCCTGCGAGGCCATCCAGAAGATCATCCAAGTGACAAAGGCAACGGCGATGATCGACATGGTGCCCGCGATCAGTTCGTTTATGCCCGCAGGAGCCTCGGTGACTGCGTAGGTCAGGCCAAAACCTACCAAGATTGAAAGACCAATGGCCGAACCTACGCCCAAGAAAAGCTTTGAGAAGTCGCTACGGCGGCCGATTTTTACAAGATATCCCGCCAAAATTCCGACAATGAGAGCCGCTTCGAGGCCTTCACGGAGTCCGATCAAGAAATTTGCGAGCATTTAGGGTCTTTCTTTGGCTTACTTAGGGTTACCTAACAAACCCAGTTTACTTAGGGTTGCCTAACTTCGGCAAGTGGTTGGCCTAAAAGTCTTGAAACACCTCGAACCGAGTCTCGGCTGGAATATAGTTAGTTGTATGTCCAAACCGTCATTTAAGCCGAAGCGCCTACTTTTGGTGCACGCGCATCCAGATGACGAGAGTTTGTTCACCGGCCACGTAATCGCCAAGGCAATCAAAGATGGTGCCGAAGTCATGGTGCTCACACTGACTCGCGGCGAGCGCGGTCGAATGAAGCTCGAAGAGCTCAAGGGCCTTGAGGGCAATCTTTCGGCGGTCGGCGCATTCCGAGCATCCGAGTTGAAAAACGCGCTCGAGGAACTCGGCGTGAAAAGCCACAAGTTTGCTGGCACCCGAGCATACCTAGACTCTGGTTTCAAGCTCAACCCTTGGGGTCGCGCAACCAAGCCAAAAGACCTAGATGAAATGGCACTCTCGGCCGTTTCTACTGCTGTAATCAGTGAAGACATCTACCAGGTAATGACTTCGTTCAAACCTGACTACCTGGTCACCTATAACCGCCGAGGTGGTTTCGGACACCCAGATCACAAACGAGCAAACGAGGCATCGGCGATGGCCATGCGTCGGTATGCAAAAGAGGTTCGGGGTCGTGCACCTCAATTTTGGGTAATTGCAGAGGGTCGAGAGCGCTTTGACGTCGCCATCGGCGATGCCGAAACGGCGCTAGTCAAAAAGGCTGCGCTGGCCGCCCACGCTTCGCAGATCGCCGTTTTTAAAGAGACTTACTCGATCGTTTCAGGAAAAGAAATTCGCTACGACCGAGCAGAGCGTTTGCGCAAGTCATCAATCAGGCCGTTCCAGTGGATCAAACCCGTCGCGTTGGCGCTTTGGGCTTTGCCGCTCGGCGTTCTGCTAACCATCGTGGGCACCATGCTTCACACCATCACGGCAGATGACAGCGCATCCACCCCAATTGGCCTCTTCGTGGCGTTAGGCATCACGGCTCTTCTGGCTCTTGGCCTGCGCCTGCTTCGTGAGAGTCGCGGTGCGCTCTATCTAATGGCATTGACCTTGATTGGTTCACTGTTCTGGCTGAGCGATGAAAATAACGCAACGGGTTTTGCCGTTGCCAAAAACGACCTTGGAACCTGGTGGTTCTATGGCTCGATGGCAATCTGTGCCGTCGTAATGCTCTTTCCGCGATTGAGCTCGAGAAGCCTCAAACGCGGAACATCTGGGCACCGCTAACAGTTATTCAGTTGAGGTCAATGGTTTAATTGACCTAGTTTTTTGAGAGGAACATTCGTGACTTACGTAATTGCACTGCCGTGCGTAGACGTTAAAGACAAGGCCTGCATCGAAGAGTGCCCAGTTGACTGCATCTACGAAGGCGACCGCATGCTCTACATTCACCCAGATGAGTGCGTTGACTGCGGCGCGTGCGAGCCGGTCTGCCCGGTTGAGGCGATTTATTACGAGGATGACCTACCAAATCAGTGGGCCGACTACTACAAGGCAAACGTTGAATTCTTTAGCGAGATTGGTTCACCCGGCGGCGCTGCCAAGGTTGGCAAGATTGATGCCGATCACGCGGTCGTTTCTGTTCTTCCGCCGCAGGGCGAATAGCTAGTGTTTGACCGCCTGCCCGAGTATCCCTGGGAGCAACTGAAGCCATACGCCGAGAAGGCGCGAGCTCATGATGGCGGTTTGGTTGATTTATCGGTTGGGTCTCCGGTAGACCCAACTCCCGAAATCATTCGAGCTGCCCTCGAAGCCGCATCTAACTCGCCAGGTTACCCATCGACCGGTGGTTCATCCGAGTTCAAGACCGCAGTTGTCGAGTGGTTTGCTCGAAGACGCGGAGTATCAGGCCTTTCTGCAGAAAACGTGATGCCAAGCATCGGGTCAAAAGAGCTCATCTCGTTCTTGCCGCTTTTGCTAGGGCTTGGCAAGGGCGACGTCGTCGTTCAACCAAAAGTTGCCTACACCGCTTACATCGTCGGTGCGGCTCTAGTCGACGCCGAAATCGTGAGCGAAGACGACCCGAGTCTTTGGCCAGCGAACACCAAATTGATCTGGATCAACAGCCCCGGCAACCCTGACGGTCGAGTTCTTGATGTTGACCGAATGAAGGCTGCTGTTGATCGCGCCCGAGAACTCGGTGCTGTTCTGGCCAGCGATGAGTGCTACGCAGAACTTGGCTGGGATGACTGGTCAAGCAAGCTGATTCCGTCGGCGCTAGACCCTCGAGTTTGCGGTGGCGATTTCACGAACATCCTCGCGCTTTATTCGTTGAGCAAGCAGTCGAC
>WLFI01000069.1 GCA_009703845.1 Actinomycetota bacterium | reverse complement strand
GCCATGAAGTTCGAGCCCTTGCCATAGCGCACCGGCTCGATGTGGGTGTCTGGGCTCGGAAATATCGATGAAGTAATCGCGGCGCCCTGCGAATAGTCCACGTCGTCGCCGCGCGCCACAACGCCGAGCAAACTTTCACTGTTGGTGCGGCTCAGGTGACCGAGGCGATCGCTCAAGCCCTGCAGGTTTCCGCCCGCGCGAACCTTCTGCAGCAACTTCGCGGTGCCCAGAGCACCCGCAGCAACGATAACCTGACCAACGCGGATGCTGCGCTGACCCGAACCGCGCCAGGCCGAAGACCCGCGCACCGAAAGTTCAAACCCACCAGCGCCAAGCTCACGGATGTCGGCAACCGTGGTCTCGGCAACCACCTGCGCGCCCGCTTGTTCGGCCAGGTAGAGGTAGTTCTTCACCAGAGTGTTCTTTGCCCCGTGGCGACAACCCGTCATGCATTCACCGCAGTTGGTGCATCCGGTTCGAGTCGGCCCGAGACCGCCAAAGTACGGGTCTTCAACCGTCTTGCCAGCTTCACCGAAGTGCACGCCGAGCGGAGTCATGCGAAAAGTGTCGCCCCGACCCATGCGCTCGGCAACCTTTTTGACCGCCGCGTCTGAAGGGCTAAAGAACGGGTTCACCTCAACGCCGAGCATGCGCTCAGCTTGGTCGAAATATGGCGCTAGCGTCTTTTGCCAGTCGGTGATACCTGCCCAGCTGCCCGTCTTAAAAAACTCGGCCGGCGGGCGATAGAGGGTGTTGGCATAAACCAGCGAACCGCCGCCCACGCCAGCGCCCGACATAACCATCACGTTCTTTAGAAAATCAATGCGCTGGATGCCCCGCAAACCCAAGCGCGGAAAGAACAAGAACTTCTTGAGCTCGAAAGAAGATTTTGCGAACTCATGATCGGCGTAGCGGCGCCCGGCTTCGATCACAAGCACGCGATAGCCCTTTTCGACCAAGCGCAGAGCCGCAATCGAACCACCGAAGCCCGAGCCGATGATTGCCACGTCGAACTCGGCCTCTGGCGAGGTGTTCGAGTTCAACGGGGTCTTGGTCATCGGCTCAAGCTACTAGCTGTCTGAAGGGTTTCTCAGCGGGCTAGCCGGTAGGCGCTCTTGAGCAACCCACTTTTGGTTGTAGCCGGTTGACGATGCCATTAGGTCTAAGAACGGCTTAGGGTCGAACTCTTCTGGCCCGACCACTCCGCGACCTGCCCAAACACCGGTTGCGATCAGCTCGAGAGCAATCAGCGGGTTGAACGCGGTCTGCCAAACAACGGCCTGGCTTTCGTAGTTGTCATAAGCCCACTGGTTGTCGGCCACGTGATAAATGTAGGTGGCGCGAGCCTTGCCATCGTGGTCTTTGCCGGTGACCAAGGTTCCGGCACAGGTCTTGCCCTCCATCTGCGAGCCCAACTGAGCTGGGTCTGGCAGAACCGAAACCACAACGTCGCGAGGGGCAACATCGACCGGGCCCTGGGCCGAGCGAACGCGCACCGGCTTGGTGCGGTCGAGACCAAGAAGGTTGAGGGTCTTGAGCACGTTGATGAAGTCGGTGCCCAGGCCATATTTGAACGAGTATTTCTTGGCGTTCATGGTGCGCGGAAGCATCGAAACCTCTTCGTGCTCAACGTTCACGCACTCGACAGCGCCAATGCCGTCAGGGAACTCGAAAATCTCTGGCTCGCTGAACGCAGGGGTGGTGTACCAGCCCTTGCCGGCCTCCCACATCAGTGGCGGGTTGAGGCATTCTTCGATGGTGGTCCAGATCGAGAACGACGGGGCAAAAATCTCGTTGCCGTTTTCGTCGCGAACAATCAGGTTGCCGCCATCTTTCACGCTGATCTCGTCGATTTCGCTGAACAGGTGGTCGGCCGCGTAACGGGCGAAGATGTTCGAGAGACCAGGCTCAACACCGATTCCGACGAGGGCGAGCAGACCGGCACGCTCCCACTGGTCGTTCAGTGCATACTGCTGGTCACCTAGCTTGAGGCCAGCCTTGCGGGTTGGATCGGTTTCGTGAGGCTCGCTCAGGCTCATGGCCATGTCGAGGTAGTTCACACCTGCGGTGAAGGCACCCGAGAAAACGGTTGGCACAAATTTTGGCTCAACCGCGTTGAGCACGTGGGTGATGTCATACTTGCGCGCCACGTCGGCAACGTTGTCTGCCGAGCTAGCGTCGATCTTCGACACCAAGAACTTGGCCGCTACCTCGTCACCGTGCTTGGCGCGAATCCACTCAACGGTTCGCTCCGCTCGTGATTGGTCGTAGTCGGTGACCACCATTACTTCGAAAAAGTCGCGTTCTGCCGCGATCTTTGCAATTGCATCGCCAACGCCACCGGCGCCAACTAGAAGGATTCTCATTTGATTTTTCTCAAATCGCCGTGTTTTGCTCCGTGGGAAGAATCGGGAGCCTCGTCACCAAAACCACGCGGATGTCAGCGACGACCTTTTCACTCTACCAATCGGCTTGCAACCGCGGCTGCTAAGCCGCAGTGCTTGTTTAAATCTTGGTCAGGTCGGCATTCGGGTCGTTGACCCAGTCGATAACACCCTGCCACTGCGTGAATCCGTCGAGAGTCGAAAAGTGCTTCGCCCCGTGAACCACAACGGCCTCGAGCCCAATCATGTCGCCAACTCCGGCCTGAATTCCGCTCGGCTGCCAAACATCGGCATCTGAACCAACCAAGGTAACTTCGCGGGCCGATCCCTTGACCACGCGCTCGGCACGGCCGTCGCTCAAATCCATCACGAAGCTAGGCACCGGTGAAATCGGTGCCGGCTCTGGTGGGGCAACTAGCAGAACGCGGTCGGCGGGCTGCTTTAGCAGGCCGCGGTCGGCCAACTGCATCCACGCCACACAACCGAGTGAGTGTGCCAGCACGATCAATGGCTCGGATGCTCGCGACGCGACCTCATCGAACTGATCAAGCTCGGCTGCCAGAACCTCTAGCCACTCGTCGAGCAGCGGTTGGTCTGGGTTGGGTAACTGCGGGTAAGAAACTAGGTGGCCCTGGTCGCGAAGGGTGGCGGCCAGGCTGCGCTGCCAGTGGCCAGCGGGGCGACGGTTGGTCCATCCGTGAATAATGAGAACTTTTGCCATAGGTCTAGAACTCCGCTGCACTAAGGGCGCCGATCAGCACCGAGAGAATCATGGCAAACGCAACCGAGAGGGCAACGATTCGAACCCAGGGCTTTACGCCGCGAGGGGCATCGTCGTCGAACCGCTGTGGGCTTTTACGTTTTTTGGCCATTGACCAAGCATAAATAAAACCCGCCCTGCCAAATGGCGAGAGCGGGTTTTATTTCGAAGTGTGAAAGTTACTTCAGGGTGACCTTTGCGCCAGCAGCTTCTAGAGCAGCCTTTGCCTTTTCTGCGGTCTCCTTGTTTGCACCCTCAAGAACGGTTGCAGGTGCGCCGTCAACAACAGCCTTGGCTTCGCCAAGACCTAGGTTGGTTAGTGCGCGAACTTCCTTGATAACTGCGATCTTCTGGTCGCCAGCGGCTTCAAGAACGACGTCGAATGAGTCCTTCTCTTCAGCTGCTTCAGCAGCGGCACCAGCAGGTGCTGCAGCTGCAACTGCTACAGGGGCAGCAGCGGTAACTTCGAATACTTCTTCGAACTTCTTAACGAACTCGCTGAGCTCGATTAGTGAAAGCTCCTTGAAAGCTTCGATTAGCTGGTCAGTGGTCAGCTTTGCCATTTGGTTTCTCCTTGTTTATTTCAGGTTGTAAAGCGGGTTAAAACGTGGGTTAGTTCGAAGACTCTTGCTTCTGACGCAGGGCGTCGACCGCGCGAGCGGCCTGGGCAAGAGGAGCCTGGAACATGTAAGCAGCCTGGTACATCGAAGCCTTGAACATGCCAGCGGCCTTGGCCAGTAGCACTTCGCGAGATTCGAGGTCAGCAAGCTTCTTAACCTCATCAGCAGTTAGCGCTGCGCCGTCAAGCACACCGCTCTTTACTACTAGAAGAGGATTTGCCTTGGCAAAGTCACGCATCGCCTTAGCTACGGCCACGGCGTCGCCGTGTACGAAAGCCATTGCAGTTGGTCCGACTAGCTGACCGTCAAATGCGGTCACGCCAGCGTTTGCAGCTGCGATCTTGATGAGCGTGTTCTTTGCCACGGCGTATGTTGCGTCTGCACTGATTGAACGACGTAGCTCTTTGAGCTGCGACACAGTGAGTCCGCGGTACTCGGTTAGCAAAACGGCACTCGAGCTCTGGAATTTCTCCGTAAGCTCGGCGACGGTAGCTTCCTTGTTCGCCATGGCACTCCTTGATTACTTAATGCTGGTAGCCCCGGGCCCACTAAAAATAAAAAAACTCCGGCGCGAGGCGCACGGAGTAGAAATGCTCTTTCGAGCAGAAACTTCTTCACACACCTACGCGGGTTTTCACTTTCGTGAGCCTTCGTCGGCACGCGCGGGTCTAAGAAGCGATTCTCAGATTTGCTCGTGACCGAAACCAGCGGTCTTTGGCTAGGTTCAGTTTAGCCCTAGAGCGCGGATGCGCGCAAGCCCCGTTTGGGCATCCGTGCGCTTTGCCGGCGTCAGTTATGGCTTGACGGTCGAGTAAATCTCGTAGCCCCAGGCCTTCATGCTGAACTTTTGCTTTTTGGCGAGTTTGGTCTTGGCGCCGTTTGAGAATTTGAAGAAGGTCTTGGTCTGGGTGCCGAATTCGACGGTGCCGGTGGTGGCACGCGGCGACGGGTTGAGCACCACGATGACCTTGTTGCCGTTCTTTACGCGCTCGAACGAGATCAACTTGTCGCTGTCGTTCTTAAAGCGGCTGTAGGTGCCTCCCGAAGCTCCGTTCCAGAGAGCCTGGTTCTTTGCCTTTAGCGAAACCAGCTTGGTGTAATGGGCGACGGCAGTTTTCGAGCGGGTTGAGGTGAACATCCAGTCGATTTGATCTTTCTCAAAGAACGCGAGGCGCTTGTTTGAGTCGACCTCTTGACCGTTATAGATGAGCGGAATGCCCGGCACGGTGAAGGTCAGCACGGCCAGGGTCTTTGCGCCGGAGCCAAAGTTCTCTTTGAGCGAGCCGGTCCACGAGTTTTCGTCGTGGTTGGTCACAAACAGCATTGGGTAGGTGTTGGTCGGGTAGTTGAGCTGCTGCTGGCCCATGTAGCCGGCGAAATCTGACTTG
>WLFI01000068.1 GCA_009703845.1 Actinomycetota bacterium | reverse complement strand
TTTTCGCCGGCAAACTCCTCGAGAACATCCACGATTAATTTTTGAAGCGGATGCTCTGTCGCAAGGTAATCGTGCGTCGACCAGCCCGCACCAACGCACGCGGCCAAGAATGCGGCGTGCTTGCCCGAGCAATTGAAGTATTCGCGACGTTGCTCGGTTGCGGCGGTTCGAGCGGCGGAGTTAGCCGGCCAGGCCAGCGGGCACTGAAGAGCCTCGACACCCAAGCCAGCCTGCGCCAAAATCTGCTCAACTAAAGCCACGTGTTCGGCCGAACCCGAGTGGCTGCCAGACGAAACCGCAAGCTGTGCGCCAACGAGTGACAGCCCGGCTCGACGAACGGCAACCGCCTGAAGCGGTTTGACCGCGCTGCGCGGATAAATGATGCGTTTAGACGGACCCCAGTGTTCGATCACCTTGCCGTCGGGGCCGGTGAGCGTGGCAACCCCTCGATGCCACGACTCAACCAAGCCACCTCTGGTCAGCTGGGCGAGCAGCATGTGATCGCCAGCCGAAAGGGCAAGAGTGTGAAGCATATCTGCGGTCATAACTACAACCTACCGAAAGAGCGTTACTTCACCTTGCTAGCGGTGCTCTTGGTGGTGGTCACGGTTTTGCCAACCGAGTTGGTTGCAGTGACCGAGGCGCGAACATACTTGCCCTTGTCGCTCTTGGTGAGCTTGTAACTCGCAGCGGTCTTGCCCGCGATTGCGACGCATTTATTAGCGGATGCTGGCGCAGTCTTAATCGCATTGAAACCCTTGACCGAGCAGCGGTACCACTTGTAGGTGTAAGTCACCGGAGCGGTGCCAGTCCAGGTGCCCTTAGCCACGGTCAGCGTCTTGCCAACAACCGGACTGGTGGTCGACAGGGTGGCCAACTTGCTGTTGGTCGGCTTGGTCTTTGGCACGATGGCCGGGGTGACCGCACCGTTTACCGCAACGTTGTCGATGTAGTAGAGCAGTGGCGGGGTCGAAGGTGCAACCTGGAAGTCAGGGAAAATTACTACCTTGTCGTACTCGGTTGCAGCCGACCAGCCGGCAACGGTTGAGAAGTTGACGGTGATGGTCTGCCAACCGACAACTGCGGTTGCGCCACCTTGAACTGCACCCGGGTTCAGCTCGACCACAACTGGGCCGGCCTTAGGTGAGTAGTAGTTGAAGGTCACAGTCGGAAACGCGCTGCTGGTGTAGCGCTTGGTTCCGGTGATGTCGACGATTACGTTTGCGCCCGTCCAAGGCTGGCCGAGTTTGGTAATTGCGAGGGCGTTGCCACCGTTGCCGTCAACCGGCGCTGGCACGATCGCTGCTGTTCCGCCACCGAAAATACCGTGTGGATGCGGGCCCGTGGCCTCAGCTGCAACAAGTGCACCGTCAGCATCGCCAGACTCAAAGGTGAGCAGGGTTGGGGTTGCGGTCTTGCCCACCGGCTCGACTCCCCCGCCGCCGCCAGCGGCTGCTGCGAAGGTTAGGTCATCAACATAGAAAACTTGGTTTCCGGTGGTGACCTGAGGGCCAAGCGACACGAAGTCAAAGAACATCGATGCCATGTTGTAGGTCTTGTTCACACTGAACGCCTCGGTGCCAGCGGCCTGCTTCGAGAAGTCGAAGGTGTAGGTGTGCCAACCCAGCACCGATTTCTCGGTGGCGTTGGTCTCGACCGACTGAGTCGGGTCGCCGGCCTTTTCGATCTTCATTCGAATCACAATGTTGGCTTTTGGTGAGTGAACGCGGGCGCTCACAAATAGCTCACCGGTCTTCAGCAGCACCTTCGAGGGGTCTTTGATGATTGTGGTGCCGGCCCAAGAGGCCTTGCCACGAATGACCTTGAGTGCGCGACCGGCGTTGTCTGGGGCATCGGCCACGACCGAAGAAGCTTGTTGCATCGGGGCGTCGTCAAAGTCGATGTTTACGTAGCCCGAGGTGTCGTTCTGCTCGAAGGTGACAACCAGGCCACCGGCTGCAGTAGCCGAAGAAATCGGGTTGAGTGTGGCTGCCAAAATCAGCGCGGATGCCGCGGCTAGAAGTTTGCGGGCGGTTAGACGAAACACGAGGGTCCCCTTCAATACTGAAAGCGACGTTCGCTCTTATGTCTCAAGTTAGGGCATGAAAGCGGTTTCGTGAAAGCGATTTCACGACCGTAACCCAATCGTTAGCAACCCGAAAGAGGCGCTTTTTCGACCAGAACGAGTTGCTAGGCTTTGGCCATGCAAAACCTAATGATTCAGAGCGCCTCAGGGCAGAACATCCAAGCGTTCTTTGAGGCTGGTGGCGACAAACTTGCCGTTTGGCATCACGGCACCCCGAACCCGCGCGAGCTAAGCGCCGAGGTATTGGCCGTATTCGCCCGCCACGGCTTTTCGGTGGTTTGCCCAATTCGACCTGGCTACGGTGAGACGAGCCTCACCCGCACCGACGGTCAGAACATGAGCGAAATGGCTGAGGTTACCGCCGCCGTGGTTGAACACCTGGGTTTCGACAAGTTTGTAAGCTTCGGGCACTCGAGCGGTGGAGCCCGAGCGCTATGCGACGTTGCCGCCCTAGACCAAGCGCTTGCCGCCGTGACCTTTGCAACCGTCGGCCCGGTTGGCGAAAGCGATTTGAACCCGCACGAGGGCATCGACCCAGAAGAACTCGAAATGCTCGAGGCAACTCGCGACCTGGCACCCGAAGTAATCGCGCAGTTTGAAAAGTGGGCGCCGTCTTTCGAAAACCCGATCGCCTTCACTCACGGAGCAATGGGTTGGGCGCTCGATGAGCACTCAATGATGGTGCCTTGGGGTTTCGACGTTCGAACCATCGAAAAGCCGGTTCTGCTGTTCACCGGCGACAGCGACCCAAACGTGAACCCGGTTTCGAGCCGCTGGTTGGCTAGCAAGATCGCAGGGGCCAAGCTAACCGAGCTGCCAAACCGCGACCACGACCAGATCGTCGAAGCCGAAGTTGTTGAGCAGGCGCTAACCGCCTTGGATGCTGCGCTCTAGGCAGCCTTTCGAAAAGTTTCGCTAGTTAGACAAATCTGGCACGGTCTTCGGCCGAACGATGAAAATCAGGCTGAGCAGACCGATTAGGTAGGCACCGCCCATGAGCATGCCAAGCGGCGCTGCGCTGTCGAGCGGCACGAGCGTGTAAACGGGCGAGAACAAGCTGGTGACCAAAAAGTTAGAGACGCCCAACAGCGATGCTGCGGTGCCGGCTTCGTGGCCGTGCGGGGTCAGGGCAAGCGTTTGAATCAACGGGATGGTCGCACCAAAGCACAAGATCAGCACCGCAAGCGCAACCTCGGCCAGCGCAAACGGGGCGTTCGCCAAACCCAGCAACGTGAGCGCGAGACCGGCCGCGACGGCGGTGGCGACTACTGCGACGAGCATCCACTGGGCTTTGAATTTCACTCCCAGGCGAGCGCCGACCTGCACACCAATAACCGACATCACCGAGTTGAACGAGAACCAAAAGCCGAATTCGCCAACGCTCAGACCATAGCCCGAATCACGAAACAGGAACGGAACGATGTTGAGGTAGGCGAATAGCGAGACGGTTTGCACCACCGAGAGAATCAGTAGGCCGATGTAGATGCGGTCGCGCAACACTGCGGCGAAACGCTTGCCCATGCCAGAGAACGGCGACTCTTTGCGATCTTCGGTGTGCAGGGTTTCTTTCAGAAACACAATGGCCAGCAGCGCCACGACCGAGCCAAAGCCGGCAAAAATACCAAATACCTCGCGCCACAGCACAACCTCGCTAAGCCATGAACCGATGATCGGACCAAGAATTGGCGATAGGCCCTGAACCAGAAATACGCGCGAAAGCATCTTCATCATCGGTTTGCCCGAATAGAGATCGCGAACCACGGCATTAGCTAGAACACCGGCGGCCGACGCGCCAACGGCCATCAGGGTGCGCAGCGCGATAAAGGTCTCGATGTTGGTCGCCCAGAGCATTGCGAATGCCGAGACCGCATAGAGCGAGACGGCGAAAATCATTGGGATGCGACGGCCGATGGCATCGCTCAGGGTGCCTGCGAAAATCTGTCCGAATGCGAAGCCTAGGGTCACACCTGTCATGCTGAACTGAATCAGAGCGGTGGTCACGTCAAAATCGGTTTCGATTGCTGGGTACGAGGCCAAATAGGGGTCGATGGTAAACGGTTGCAGGCACATCGACAGCCCGAGCATCAAGATAAAGATCAAGCGCTGCTGTTTGGTTATTTGACTCACTAAGAGAGTCTAACGTCAGGTTCAAAATCGACTCGGGCGACTAGCCTACGTGGTCGAACTCGTGCCTTTAAGATTGGATGCATGTCTGAATTCACCTTTCTCACCGGCTCAGAAGACTGGTGGCGTCAAGCCGTCGTCTACCAGATCTATCCACGTTCGTTTGCCGACGCAAACGGCGATGGCATCGGTGATCTAAATGGAATCATCAGCCGCGTGCCTTACCTGCAGGCGCTTGGTATTGACGCGGTGTGGTTGAGCCCGCACTATCCGTCGGCGTTGGCCGATGGTGGCTATGACGTTGACGACTACCGCAACGTTGACCCGCGACTGGGCACGTTGGCCGAGTTCGACGAGATGATTGACGCGCTGCACAAGGTGGGCATCCGCGTGATTATCGACATCGTGCCGAACCACTCGGGTTCTGGCCACGTTTGGTTTCAAGAGGCGCTGCGTTCACCTAAGGGTTCGCCTGCGCGCGATCGCTACATTTTTAGAGATGGCAAGGGTGAGAACGGCGAGATTCGCCCGAGCGAGCTGGTGAGCCACTTTGGCCCAACCGCGTGGACCCGCATCACCGAGCCTGATGGCACTCCGGGTCAGTGGTACATGCACCTGTTTGCCCCAGAGCAGCCCGACTTCAACTGGGATAACCCCGAGGTGCGCGAAGACTTCTTAAAAACGCTACGTTTTTGGAGCGACCGCGGCGTTGACGGCTACCGCGTCGACGTGGCTCACGCGCTGGTGAAGAACCTGGCGAACGGCCACCTTCCCGAGCGCACCGGCTATGACCTGTCACTGGTTAAGCACGACGGCACCGACGACCTGTTCGACCGCGACGATGTTCACGAGATTTACAAGTCTTGGCGCAAAGTTTTCAACGAATACAACCCACCGCGCATGGCTGTCGCCGAAGCTTGGGTGCACGCCGAGCGTCGCCCGCCATACGCCAGCACCGAAGAACTTG
>WLFI01000067.1 GCA_009703845.1 Actinomycetota bacterium | reverse complement strand
GCGGTTGCGAGTTCGAACGCCATCAAACTTTCGCGGACATGCGAAACCGCAGCTGGTGCGCTGCTAACCGAGTTCACTCCGAGCCCGGCCAGCACCACCGCAAAGGTCGGGTCGCTGGCGGCCGAACCGCAAACTGAACAGTCGATTCCAGCGTTTCGCGCAGTGACGGCCACGCGGCCAATCAGTTCGATTAGGCGAGGTTGCCAATGGTCGAGCAATTCGGGCCGCGAAGGTGCGTTTCGGTCAATACCGAAGAGGTCTTGGCTCAGGTCATTCGTGCCAATCGAGACAAAATCGACAATGCCGGCCAGTTCGGCGACGGTATGTGCCAGTGAAGCCAGCTCGATCATTGCGCCGACTCTGAAGTCGGTTCTCACACGCACTAGGTCGGCAAAATAGCGAACCTGATCGGGCGACCCAAGCATCGGTGCCATAACCCAAACTTCGCGGCCGCTAAGTTTCTGCGCTGCCGAGAGCGCGTCGAGTTGGCGCTCGATGAGACCGAGGTTGTCGACCAAAAACCGATAGCCACGATCTTGCTCTTCGAGGCTGCTCACCGCAAACTTCAGTGGCTTGTCGCTTGCCACGTCTAACGTGCGAACCACAATCGGCCCGGCCGGTGAGCTTTCAAAAATGGCTCGGTACTGATCAACCTGAGCTTCGTGGGTTGGCTCGGTTTCAGCATCCGAGAATAAAAACTCGGTACGCAACAAGCCCACGCCCGAAGCCTCGGTGGCGCTCGCCGAATGAGCGTCTTGCAGCGAACCAACGTTGGCCCGCACTTCAATCAGCGGTTCAGAGAGGTGTGCGGTGAAGGCGACGCTATACGAAGCCTGCAGTTCGACGGGATTCACCACCACCCGGTTGCCGAGCGGGTCAACCAACAGGGTGTCGCCATCGGTGACCGTGGCCGCCTCGGCACAGGCCACGACGGCGGGAATGCCCAGTGCGGCACAGATTATCGATGCGTGAGATGTCGGTCCACCGTTGATGGTGGCCACCCCGGCAATCGCATCGGTGAACTGCGCGGTGTCGGCGGGGGTGAGGTCGTCGATGACCAGCACCCAACGGCCTTCGGTTGGCAGTTCGCGCGCCAAGGTGATGCCGGCCAGGTCGGCCTGAACCAATTGAGAGAGCCACTCAAAGTCATCGAATCGCTCGGCAGCATCTTCTTTGACCAACGGCGCGATGAAGTTGCTCACCGCTTTTCCGAATGCGCTTTCAGCCGACCATCCTTGGTTAATGAATTCGCGTGCGCTGCCTAACAGCATTTCATCGGCAACGATTTCGGCCAGGGCTTCGAGCACCTCTCGTGCCTCGCCGGTTGAATCAGCAGCAACCGCATGAAGCGAGAGTTGAACTTTGGCAACCGAGGCGGCAAGGCGATCGGCTTCTTCTTGAGGAGTGAGGTCGCTCATGCGATAGGGCGGCAGCGGCGCGGTTGCTGCAACCACAAAAGCCGGTGCCGTGGCAGAGGTGAGGCCGACCCCCACGCCGCTAAGCACTACATCGGTGCGCGATGAACTCATTCGATCAAAAACCCTTGAATGTCGGCCACCAGCGCGGCGGCCGCTTCATCGCTCGTGCC
Source organism: Actinomycetota bacterium (assembly GCA_009703845.1). Lineage (GTDB taxonomy): Bacteria > Actinomycetota > Actinomycetes > Actinomycetales > Microbacteriaceae > Rhodoluna. The sequence goes on along the minus strand of WLFI01000067.1, from coordinate 3,591 downwards.
CTCAATCTGAATCTCAACCGACTCACCAGATTTTGCCCCCAGCGCCATCAGCATCAGCGCCGATTTTGCCTGAGCGTGCTTGCCCGAGGTGTGTTTGAAGGTGACCACTAGCGCGGGGTTAGCCTCGATGGCCGATTTCACCAGCTTCGCGATTTGTGCGGCAGGTCGAGCGTGCAGACCGAGTTGGTCGGTCACCGTGACGCTCGCCGTGTAAGTCATTGCGTTCTTGCATCCCTGCTCTGGTTAGTGGTTTCAAGGTTACCTAATCTCGAAATGTTCTAGAGTTGCAACTAGATGGGGCACTCATCGGGATCTGTGTGCATCACGCAACTTTTTCTAGGCGGGATCAGATGAACCAGCGGGCGATGCGGGCGTTGGCCCGTGCATCCAAGCTCAGAGCCCACTTTTGGGCCAGCATCATCGCCATTTTCTCGCGCGGCCTAACCTCGTTTACGGGCACGGATGCGTACGCCACGCCCACGCCGCTTGCCCGCCCCGTTCCGCTACCCGACGGCCCACTAATCGTTGTGGCTAACCACTCGTCTCACGCAGATTCGGTCGCGCTACTTGCTACCCTCGGGCGAACCCGCCCCGTTCTGGTGGTCTCGGCCAGCGACTACTGGGAGCAAGATTCGACGGCCGACTGGCTTTCGCGCGGGCTGGTTGGCACCTTCGCAATCTCGCGCTCGGGCGACGGCATGGAGCAGTTGCGCGGTGCGGCCGACCTGGTGCGGGCTGGTGTGGTTCTGGTTATCTTCGCCGAGGGCACTCGGTCGACCACCGGTGAGATCGGCGATTTTCACACCGGCGCGTTTCGCCTTGCTGCCGAACTCGGCGCTCGCGTTCTGCCAATTGCCATCAACGGCACCTTCGAGTCGCTGCCGAAGGGCTCGACCTTTCCGAAGCACCGGGCGACAAACCTGCGTCACGGAACGGCGATTGCCGTGCATCCGGATTCAATCGACGAGGCGGTCGCCACCGTTCGAAACGAACTCATCGAACTACACAAAATGCCGATCGAAGACCTGGCGGGGTTCGGTTGGCAGCGCGTGCGCAAGGCGGCCTTTGGCTGGGCTGGGTTGCTCGTGGTGTTTTTGTGGGCGATGGGCGAGGGCATTTTCTGGCCGCTGATCGCCGAGATGCCGCTGCTGCTTTTGGTGGTCACGGTTGGTTGGCGCTGGCGAGGGGCTGCGCTGATTGCCGCTTCGGCCGCTGGGGCAGCACTCGGCGTGCTGGCCACCTGGTGGATGGTCAAGAGCGGGTTCGAACCACCATCACCGCTGACCACCCCGCGCATGTTTGAAGTGGCCGCCGAGCAACTCGACGCTAACTTGGGCGGAGCATTCTGGCAGCAAATGTTCAACGGCATTCCGGTCAAGGTTTATGCCCACGAGGCGGGCGCTATGGGGCTGTCGCTGGCCGAGCTAGGCACCGCCCTCATCGCCCGAATCACAAGAATTGTTCTGGTTGGCGCAGGCGGCTGGCTGCTCGGCAACTTCTTGGCCCGCTGGCTTCGCCCAAGCCTCGGCCTCGTGCAATCGGTCACGCTCGCACTGTTCCCCATCGGCCTATGGCTCACGATTGCATACTGGAGTTGATGATGAGCCGCGACAACAGAGCATCGAGAGTCACCGAGATGGTGGGTCGCTACGCCTTTCGTTCGGCCGCCTTCTTGTTCGGCTTCGCAGTGCTGCAGTGGTTCGCGTTCACCGGCTTCTGGCTTGGCTCGCAACCGATAATCATTCTCGCGTTCTTCACAATTCTTGACGCCATTGCCTATCCGGCGTTCGCTCTGTTTAGCCTGGTCGCGGTGCTCGCGCAACTTCGCCCGTGGCGCTTCACCTGGCACCCTTGGGCCGGTTTGTTGCTGATGGTTGGCGGCGCGTTTTTCATAGTGGATGCTCTGCTCACCGGGTTCGCCAAATGAAAGGTCTCTACGGTCTCAAGGCCTTTTATTCGCGGCTGCTCTCACCCGTTTCGAACCTAGCCGTGCGAGCCAAGCTCTCGCCCGACCTTTTCACTTGGCTCGGCGTTCTCGGGGGTGTGCTCGGTGGCTTCGGTCTGGCTAATGGACTCTCGTTGCTCGTGGCCGTTAGCGTGCTGGTGCGTTTGGCCGGTGCAAACCTCGACGGGGTGGTGGCACGCGCCAGGGGACTCGAGTCACGCCGCGGCTTTTGGGTGAACGAGCTCGGCGACCGCCTCGGCGACTGGGCGCTCTTCGCCGGTGTGCTGTGGCTCGGCTTCGACCCGCTCGCTACCTTCGCCCTGATGCTCGCAGTCGCCCTACCCACCGCGGCCTCGCTCTGGGGCGTGCTGCGCTTCGACCACCCACGCATCAACGGCGGCCCGTTCGGCAAAACCGAGCGCAGCTTCTCGCTCGTCCTACTCGCGTTCGCCCTAGAGTTCTTCGCTAAACCCGCCACCTCGCCAACCTTCGTGGTCGTGTGGGCCGGGGTGGTTGTGGTCGGGTCACTTGTCACCGCGGGGATGCGCGTGCAGCGCATCCGCGTTGCTAATCGAGGTGCCCGTGCTTGATGTCTTAGGGGTTTTCGAGCAGCTGCCAGCGCTTGTGCAACGGTCGGTGTTGGGTGCCGCGGTGTTACTTATTGCAGCTGGGGTGCCCATCGCCATTTGGTTTTTCGTCACCCGATCGCCGACTGCTCGACTGATCGCCGCCCGTCTGCTCACCTGGACGATTATTTTCTTGGTCTCGGCTCTCTTCGTTTTTCTTGACCCTATTGACGGCATCATCGAGACTGGCGTTGACGGTGGCAGGTATCGCGGCTTCTGGGCACCGATATCTTTGTGGGGCTGCTTCGAGACCGTGCGGTTGATGCTGATCAAACCTCGAAATGTGGCCCGCACGCTGCTCGGGCTAGTTTGGTTGGCGGCGTTGCTGATCGGGGGCTGGCAGTTAGGTCACCTCGTCGGCTACGCCCTTGTGCTGCTATTCGTGGTCGCACTATTCGACATCGGCGGTTGGGTGGGCGGCAAGACCCTGGCAAAACTAAAGCCCTTTGACTTCAGAATTTTCAAGAAAACTTCACCGAACAAAACCCTCGGTGGTCTTGTCGTGTCTTTCGTTCTTGGCGGGGCAGCCTGGGTTTGGGTTTTTGGCGGGGGTGTGTTTTTTGGCGAACCAGCCGCCAACCTAAACCTGATGGGCTATCTGGGGCTAGCCGGCTTCGCGGTGCTCGGTGACTGGCTTGCTTCGAAGCTAAAACGCATGGCCAAAGTGAAAGACGCAGGTGCAATCATCGTTGGTTTCGGTGGTGTGCTCGACCGCTTCGATTCGATAATCTGGGTTGGCGTTGGTTCGTTGCTGATCAGTTACTTCTAATCAACAGCAAAGCCAACACCGACCACCGCTCACGCATAGGAACACACAATGACCGAACAGGTAAAAGGCCCAGCCTCATACTTTCCTTCAATCGAGAAGAAATACGGCAAGCCGATGCAGTTCTGGTTCGACGCACTAGCCAAGGTCACCGACCTAAAGCACATGGAGCAGGTCAACTGGCTCAAGACCGAGCATGGCATGGGCCACGGTCACGCCAACGCGGTAGTCGCCTACTTGCGCGCTAAATAGAT
>WLFI01000066.1 GCA_009703845.1 Actinomycetota bacterium | reverse complement strand
GGCAGAGCCTTGATGGTCGGCTTCGTATTCCAGGTTTACACAATGCCATCAACGCCGCTGGAGCGCTTGCCGTTTTGATCGGACTCGGTTTCGAGCCCGAGCCTGCACTGCGCGCCATCGAAACCTTCGGTGGCACCGAGCGCCGTTTCGAGCTTCACGGTGAACGTCGCGGGGTCAAGGTTTATGACGATTTTGCGCACCACCCAACCGAGGTTGCGGCGGCTCTGGCTGCTGCTCGGGCCGTTGTCGGCGATGGCAAACTGATCACGGTTTTTCAACCGCACCTCTATTCGCGAACCCGCCTAATGCACAAAGAGTTCGCGCAAGCTTTGAGTGTGAGCGACCAGGTAGTCGTGCTCGACATCTACGCCGCTCGCGAAGATCCAGAGCCGGGTGTCACGGGTGTCATGGTGAGCGACTCTTTCGAAAATCAGGCTCAGGTTCACTATGTGCCGCTATGGGATGACGCGCCTGCTGTTGCGGCTTCTCTCGCTGGCGAAGGTGACTTCATCATCACAATGGGCTGCGGCGACGTTTACCGCATGGTGCCGGCGCTGCTAACCGCGCTGGAGAGCTAGTTTGAAACGCCCGCCTTCGCGAGCCTCTAGGCCAGGGCGAGTGCCGGCAGGTGCTGCGCCCCAAAAGCCCGCGGCAAAGCCGACCGAAAAGAAGAGCGCGGATGTTCGCAAACTGCTTCGCGCCGAGGGCTCACGCACCGCATCCCTGACCAAACAGGCCAAGCGTGCGGGGCGCCAGGCTAGGGCGCAGCGCCTAGGCGACAGCGCAGTTTCACTCAACAAGCGAGTTTGGGGCTGGGCTGCGGTCTCGTCGTTCGTTTTACTGATGGCGCTGATACTCGCCGCCGTTTATTCGCCGCTTTTGGCAATTGAACGACTCTCGGTGCGCGGCGAAAAACTGGTTTCTGAAAAAGAAATCAAAGCCGCACTTAAGGGCCAAATCGGTAAACCGCTTCCGCAGGTGAACGACGACGAAATCGCCAAGTCGCTCAAGCGCTTTCCGCTGATCGAGTCGTTCTCGGTGATCAGCGCTCCACCGCACACGCTGATCATTAAGGTCACAGAACGCACTCCTATTGCTGTGGTGTGGGTAGATGGCTACGGATACGCATTCTTCGACCCGGCCGGTGTGCGAGTTGGAAGGGCTGACAATCGTTCAAAGTTGCCCACGCTCGAAATAAGCGGCACGCCAGGCAAGAGCCCGAGCTTCAAGGCTGCGATTGAGGTTTTGCTAGCCCTGCCCGCGGAGCTGCTGCCGCGAATCTCGACCATGACCGCCAAGAGCAAAGATGACGTCAGTTTCAGATTGCGTGGCTACGCCGGGCAGAAGGTTATTTGGGGCGACCCGTCACAGGCCGTTTTGAAATCGAAAGTGCTAGCTGCGCTGATCGAAAATCAGTCGAAAAACGACCGGGTTACCTATGACGTTTCTTCACCTCAGACGCCAGTCGTTCGTTACTAGGCAAATACACAAGCAACACGCCCAAGCGCCTACCCGTGTTTGAGGTGTTCTTCATCTACTTTTTTGGCGCGGACTACAAAAACGGTAAGCACTTAAGCCTCAGCAAGAGGTTTAGGGTTTCCCAGCCGCATGAGTTTTCAAAAGGAGCATCATGGCAAGCCTGAGCAACAACTACCTCGCAGTCATCAAAGTCGTCGGCGTCGGAGGCGGTGGCGTCAACGCCATCAACCGCATGGTTGAGGCGGGCCTTCGCGGCGTAGAGTTCATTGCCATCAACACTGACTCCCAGGCGCTGCTCTTGAGCCCAGCCGACGTCAAGATTGACATTGGTCGCGAGCTAACCCGCGGGCTCGGCGCTGGAGCCGACCCCGAAATTGGTCGCCGAGCTGCCGAAGACCACTCCGATGAGATCGAAGCGGTATTGCGTGGCGCAGACATGGTTTTCGTTACCGCTGGTGAGGGTGGTGGCACCGGAACCGGAGCCGCCCCGGTTGTAGCCCGCATTGCGAAGCAAACCGGAGCTCTGACCGTCGGTGTAGTAACCCGTCCGTTCTCTTTCGAAGGTGCGCGCCGAGCAGACCAGGCCAACGCGGGCATCGAAGTGCTTCGCTCAGAGGTCGACACGCTCATCGTGGTTCCGAACCAGAGACTTCTAGAGATTGAAAATCGTTCGGTTTCATTCGTCGACGCGTTCATGATCGCCGACGATGTGCTTCGCTCAGGTGTTCAAGGCATCACCGACCTCATCGCCGTGCCTGGCCTAATCAACGTTGACTTTGCCGACGTGCGCTCTGTAATGCAGGGAGCCGGAAGCGCCCTCATGGGAATCGGTAGCGCCAAGGGCGAAGACCGTGCCGTACGCGCGGCCGAGGCAGCAATCTCGAGCCCGATGCTCGAGACCAGCATCGACGGTGCTCACGGCGTTTTGCTCTCGTTCCAAGGTGCTTCAAACATTGGCCTTCACGAAATCGACGAGGCAGCTCGTCTAGTTCAAGAGGCCGTAAACCCTCAGGCCAATGTCATCTTCGGCTGCACCATCGACGACAGTCTTGGTGACGAGATTCGAATTACCGTTATTGCCGCAGGTTTCGAAGGTGTCAACCAGGTCAAGCGTCCAGCTCGCCCGATTTACGCACCGGCAACCGCTGCTGCTCCAGTAGCAGCGGCAGCAGCCCCTGCGGCATTCGCAGCCGCCGCCACGACCGGCTCGATTCCAGTCGTTGACGAACCAGTTGCTGAACCAGCCAGATCTTGGTTTGATGACGCCGAAGAAACCGCACCAGCATCAAGTTCAAAGTCATACCTTGATGACTTGGTCGACGAGTCAGCACCAACCACTCGCGCCATCTCGACTGTCGAAGAGACTCCACAGTCTGAAGACGGCACGTTTGGCGATGACCTCGACATTCCAGACTTTCTTCGCTAGACGATGACTCTCGAGCAACGGTTGAATGCCGTTGAAGGGCACATCAGCAGCACCCTGCAAAGCCTGGGCAGGTCTCGTGATGAGGTCACCCTCGTTGTAGTCACGAAAAATCATCCCGTTGACTTGGCTGTCGAGTTGTATGGCCTGGGTATTAGAGACTTTGGTGAAAATCGCGACCAAGAGGCGCAGCCAAAAGCCAGCGAGTTCGCTCAATTGGTGGCTGGGGCCAACCCGACCTGGCACTTTGTCGGTCAGTTGCAAAGCAACAAAGCCAAGAGCGTGGCTTCATATGCAGATGTGGTTCACTCGGTGGATCGCGAGTCGTTGCTCATCGCTCTCGAAAAAGCCACGGTCGAACGCACCAAACCATTGGACGTATTTCTTCAGGTCAACCTGACCACCGACCTCTGTCGCGGCGGCGTAAACCCCGCAGAACTTGAAGCCTTTGCCGAGCGGGTTGCGGCAGCATCCGGGCTTAATCTGCTTGGAATAATGGCCGTCGCCGCTCTCGACGAACCGCTCGAAGGCGAGTTTGAGAAAATCGCAAAGCTCAGCCAAAAGCTCATTGCCGTGGCACCGAATGCGAAGTTCATTTCAGCCGGAATGTCGCAAGACTACGAGACCGCGCTTGCCTATGGTGCGACACACTTGCGCATTGGCACAGCAATAACGGGCAAACGAAACTACTAGCCATATTCTTAGAACGAAAAGTTCACTAGGAGGACTCTGATGGGCCTGTTTTCAAAAGTTACTGGTTACCTTGGCATCGGCGATGACGAGCAGCCAACGACAACCACCGCTAGCGCACCTCGTGCGGCTCGACCTGTGGTAACTCGCCGTCGTTCAGCTGGCGACATCTCAGAGATTCAAACCTTTGATCCAGTGAGCTATTCAGAGGCTCGTTCTATCGCCGAGGTTTACAGAGTCGGCGTTCCGGTAATCGTGAACATGGCGCAGATGTCAGAAGCGGATGCTCGCAAGCTAGTGGACTTCATGTGCGGTCTCAAAGAAGGTCTCGACGGCCACATCAAGCGCGTCACCGCAAAGGTATATCTGCTCACTCCAAACAGCGTTGAAGTGAACGACGAAGACGAGAGTGAACTAGACGGCAGCGACGACCTCGTCAAGCCGTAATGGGCATCCTTTTTATTGCGCTCGATTGGGCTTTGAGGCTTCTGTCTTACGCAATGATTGGGCGCTTGATATTTGAACTAATCAGAAGCGCTAACCCGGCCTGGCGGCCTAAGGGTTTGCTGATAGCAGTCGCAGAGATTTGCTACACGGCCACCGATTGGCTAGTCAAGGGCATCCGCCGACTAATACCCACGGTTCGAGTCGGAATGCTCGGCCTCGACTTTGGTTGGACCATCGGAATGGTGCTGATCATTGTGGCTCAAAATCTGCTCAGGGTGTTAGCAGCCACTGCCTAGCCTCTCAGAGTGAGGTAACCTTACCTCTGATAAACGCTGTCTACGAATTGAGGACTGAAATGCCTTTGACTCCAGAAGATGTGGTCAATAAGAGATTTCAACCAACGAAATTTCGTGAAGGTTACGACCAAGACGAGGTCGATGATTTTCTCGACGAACTCGTTGTTGAACTTCGTCGACTAAATCAAGAAAACGAAGACCTTCGTCAGCGCCTGTTGGCTTCTGAGGCACGCCTAGCTGAGCTTCAGCGCGGAGCTGCCGGAATGGCGAACCAGCTGGTTAGTTCGCTGCCAGCCCCAACGCCAACTCAAATCGTTGATCCAACCAGCGCTTTCCCCGAAGCCGTCGCAGACCCTTCTTCTCTAGACGGAAACAACACCAACAATCTTCTGCAGCTTGCTCGCAAGTTGCACGACGAGCACGTTCGAGAAGGCATCGCCAAGCGCGACGCACTCATTGCCGAAGGCCACGCGACCGCGGCTCGCATCGTTCGCGAAGCCGAAGCAAAGCAAAAGTCTGAAGAAAACCGTTTTGAGCAAGAGAAGGCTCTCATCGAGCACACCATCTCAGAACTTCGTGCCTACGAGCGTGAATACCGTTTGCGTCTAAAGCAGTTCATCGAGGCTCAGCTCAGCGAAATCGACAATAACCGCGTTTCGCCGACTCCTTCGATTCAGACCGGACCAACGGTGATTCCAACTAACCCTTCGGCTTCGATTTCTGAGTACTAGGAATTGAGCGAACTAACGCTAAAACCTGCGCAGCGAACGGTTTCTGTAGCAGCGATTGCTCTCGCCCTCGTTTTAGTAGACCAATTCACCAAGTGGCTAGCCCTTGAGAATCTTGAACCGGGTCGCATAGTTCCAGTCGTTGGCGATTTGCT
>WLFI01000065.1 GCA_009703845.1 Actinomycetota bacterium | reverse complement strand
GGTGATTGTCGAGTTGCCGAGCGACCGACCTGGTGCGCTGCTCGAGATGCTTGAACAGTTCGCTGCGCGCGGTGTGAACCTGAGCCGCATCGAGTCTCGCCCGATCGGTGACCGCCTCGGTCGCTACCGCTTCAACATTGACGTTCAGGGACACATCGACGACTCGGCCGTGGCCGAAGCGCTGATGGGCTTGCACCGCTTCAGCCCGAAGGTTACCTACCTTGGCTCTTACGCGCGCGCCGACAAGCAGAAGTCGCAGCACGAGGGCAACAACGAGAACATCGCCTTCGACTCAGCCGAAGGTTGGCTCAAGAATTTGCGGGCCGGCAAATAATTGCCGAATAAAAGTTAGGCTTGTTTCGTGATTGACCCAGCTCTTCTTAGAGAAAACCCAGACGCCATCAAGGCTTCGCAGCGCGCTCGCGGGGCCGATGAGTCGCTCGTTGACCAGGCTGCAAACGCGGATGTCGCGTGGCGCAAGGCCCTCCTCGAATTCGAGAACCTTCGTGCCGAACAAAACGCTGCCAGCAAGTTGGTTGCCGCTGCGCCTAAAGAAGAAAAGGCCGCGCTAGTTGCCAGCATGCAAGAGCTTTCGGCTCGCGTGAAGGCTGCCGATGCCGCCGCCGCCGAAGCTCAGACCGCACTTGATGAAGTGCTCTGGAAGATTGAGAACGTTGTAATCGAGGGTGTGCCAACCGGTGGCGAAGACGACTACGTGGTTCTTCGTGAAGTAGGCACCAAGCCAGCATTCGACTTCGAGGCGCGTGACCACGTTGCTCTCGGTGAATTGCTCGACGTTATCGACATCGAACGCGGTGCCAAGATTTCGGGCAGCCGTTTCTACTTTCTAAAGGGTTGGGGCGCTCGCCTCGAGTTGGCTCTGATGAACATGGCCCTAGACCAGGCCGCCAACGCGGGTTTCACCGCGCTAATCACCCCGACTCTGGTTCGCCCAGAAATCATGGCCGGCACCGGCTTCTTGGGTTCGCACGCAGATGAGATTTACTACCTTCCTGCCGATGAGCTTTACCTAACCGGCACCAGCGAAGTTGCGCTCGCGGGCTACCACCGCGACGAGATCGTTGACCTTAGCGAAGGGCCGGTTCGCTATGCGGGCTGGAGCACCTGCTACCGTCGCGAAGCCGGCAGCCATGGCCGTGACACTCGAGGCATCTTGCGCGTGCACCAGTTCAACAAGCTCGAGATGTTCTCTTATTGCGACCCTGCCGACGCCGAGGTCGAGCACGCTCGCCTGTTGGCTTGGCAAGAAGAGATGTTGCAGAAGTGCGAACTGCCTTACCGTGTGATCGACACCGCAGCCGGCGACCTGGGCTCTAGTGCTGCTCGCAAGTTTGACGCCGAGGCGTGGGTGCCAACTCAAGGTGCATACCGCGAACTTACTTCGACCTCTAACTGCACAACTTTTCAGGCTCGCCGCCTGAACGTGCGCTACCGTCGCGATGAGGGCAAGACCGCAACTCTGGCGACTCTCAACGGAACCCTTGCCACCACCCGCTGGCTCGTGGCTATTCTCGAGAACCACCAGCAGGCCGATGGTTCGGTGCGCATCCCAGTTGCACTTCGCCCTTATCTTGGCGGAACCGAGTTCATCACACCGAAGGTTCGCGCCTAAGCACATGGCGGTAAAACACCCTGACGAACGCTGGCTAATTGCTATCGACATCGATGGCACGCTGGTTCACGACAATGGCTATCTGTCGCCGGCCGTCGTTGAGCAAGTGCAGCGGGTTCGCGCCCTGGGTCACCTGGTTGTGGTTGCCACCGGTCGCTCGGCTTCTAACGCATTCCCTGTAATCAAGGATGTTGGCATCGCCGAAGGTCTCGCGGTCGCGTCAAACGGTGCCGTCACCATCGAACTTGGCGACCACCACGATCGAGGCTTCAACCCCGTTGAGGTAATCACGTTCGACCCGGCCGCGGTGCTCGGGCAGCTAATCGAGTCGCTGCCAAATGCCCACTTTGCGGTTGAGAAGGCTGACGGTTCTTACCTGTTCCACCGCCACTTTCCGGCCTACGCGCTTGGCGACAACAACATCGAAACGCCGCTCGACGAACTGGTGAAGCACCAGGTCAGCCGCGTGGTTGTGCTCAGCCCAGAGCAAGAGGTCGAAGAATTTCTCGACGTGGTTGCCCGAATTGGCTTGCACACCGTTTCTTATGCCATTGGTTACACCGCTTGGCTCGACATTTCGCCTCTCGGCGTCACCAAGTCGAGCGCACTCGAGAAGATTCGCCTGCAGCACGGCATCAAGGCAGACCAAGTTATTGCCATCGGTGACGGCCGCAACGACATCAACATGTTCGAGTGGGCGCAGGCCGGTGGCGGCATTGGGTTCGCAATGGGTCAAGGGCCCGAAGAGGTTAAGGCTGCTGCTTCGATCGTCACTTCTTCTGTAGAAGACGATGGAGTTGCCAGAGTTCTCTCAGGTTTTGAGGGCATTCTCTTCACTAGGTGAAGTTGGTAAACTTGAGGGGCTTCGCTGCTGAAGCTCTTTCAGTTTCATGTCGCAGCTTATAAGGATCAAATGGCCGAGAAGCAAGAAAAGCAAAAGGTAGGTCGCGCCAGGCGCGTTGACCGTCGCCGTGCTTATGCGCGCCATGGCAAAGTTCCCGTGCAGAGCGTCGGTTCGGCAATATGGGGCTTGTTCTTCAAGGGTGTAGCCGCCGTGCTGGGCGCATCGATTGCAGTCGTGGGCTTGGTCGCTTGGGATGTCTCAAATCAGTTCAACGCCAACGGTATTCAACTGGTTGACGCAGACGGCAACGCCTTTCAAGCTCCAACCGGCGAAGACCTCAAGGGCCCAATCAACATCTTGCTCATCGGTTCTGACACCAGAGCTGGCCAGGGCGAAGGTTTCGGTAACGACACCTCGGTGCTGGCCGACGTAATCATTCTTTTGCACATCTCAGCCGACCGTAAAAGTGCTTCGGCGGTTTCTTTTCCGCGTGACTTGCTAGTGCCTTGGCCTGCTTGCCCGAGCACCAGCGGTGGCCCTGGTTATTTGCCGCAGAGCCTTGGGCAAATCAATGCCACTATTGCCAACGGCGGGCCCGGATGCACGCTGCTGACCGTGCAGAAACTAACCGGTCTGACCATTCCATACCTCGCAATGATCGACTTCAAGGGTGTTATCGAAATGTCGAACGCCATCGGCGGCGTCGAGGTTTGTGTTGCCAAGGCGATCAACGACAAATACACCTCAACCTACCTAGAGCCTGGCAAGCACGTGCTCCAGGGTCGCGCGGCACTGCAGTTCTTGCGCACCCGACACGGCGTTGGCGACGGCTCTGACTTGAGCCGCATCAGCAATCAGCAGGTGTTCTTGACTTCGCTGGTTCGCAAGGTTCGAAGCGCTGGCGTTTTGACCAACCCGGTTTACCTCTACTCGTTGGCAAATGCTGCGGCGCGCAACATGACCCTGTCAAGCAGCCTGACTGACCTAAACACCATGGTTGCGATCGCATCTGCACTCAAAGATGTTGAGCTCGAGAAGATGACTTTCTTGCAGGTTCCTTCGCGAGGCGGGCTGCCGGCTCCTTACTCGGGTCGAGTCGCTCCGGTTTATGAGCAGGCCGACATTCTGTTTGCCAAGCTGCAAAACGACGAACCAATCATCATCAAAGAGGCCAACACCGGTTCGGGCGCGGTCGTTGACCCAGACACCTCAGCGAGCCCGAAGCCTTCGACCAGCGCTTCGCCAGGTTCTAGCCCAGCGGCAACCGTCGACCCCAACGAACCAGATTGGCGCGGAACCAACGCGGGCACAACCACCTGCTCGGGCTAACCAACTACTAGTCTGAAGTCATGACCGAATTCATTTCGGCTCTGGATCTATTCACCATCGGCATTGGCCCATCGAGTTCACACACGGTTGGCCCGATGCGGGCGGCGAAAGCGTTCAACGATGAACTCCAGGGCAGTGGCCTGCGCCAAAGCGCGGCTAAGGTAAACGTCACACTCTATGGTTCACTGGCTGCCACAGGCCCAGGCCACGGCACGACACATGCGATTATCGCCGGTCTCGCAAACCAAACACCTGAGCAGTGCGACCCCGAGTTCGTGCGCGCGGCAACGTCGAGCATCCTAGATTTCAAACTTGACGAATTTGAGCTTCAATCGAGAGCTCGCTTGCCGAAACATTCCAATGCCATGAGATTCATCGCTCAAGATGGCGCGGGTAACACCATTTGCGAACGCGTTTATTATTCGGTGGGCGGAGGCTTCGTCGAAGACGAGCAGGGGCCACTCGGCGGGGAGCGCGCTGATGTAGACATTCCTCATAACTACATGAATGCGGTCGAACTAATCGCAACTGCTGAAAATTTGGGGATAACCATCGCCGAACTGGCCTGGCGTAATGAAATCAGCGCCCGAAACGAAACCGAAGTCGATGGCCGGTTGACCGCTATTTGGAGCGCCATGCGTTCGAGCATCCAAGCGGGTCTAAACACAGAGGGCATTCTGCCCGGGTACCTAAAAGTAGACAGACGGGCCTCGAAAATCGCTCGAGGTCTCTGGGATCGTGCCGCCGAATCGGAGTCAGCCGCTGGTGACCAATCGATGGAATGGCTGCAGGCCTATGCCATCGCAGTGAACGAAGAGAACGCCGCGGGCAACCGCGTGGTTACCGCCCCGACCAACGGAGCGGCCGGCATCATTCCTGCGGTCGGCTACTACGCACGAGAGTTCAAGGGTGTTAGCGACGAAGCGCTAGCCCGCGACTACCTGCTCACCGCCGCCGCAATCGGCTCGCTTTACAAGCGCAACGCTTCGATCTCGGGAGCCGAAGCTGGTTGCCAGGGCGAAGTTGGTTCGGCCTGCTCGATGGCGGCCGGCGCACTCACCGCCGTGCTCGGGGGAACCCCAGCCCAGGTAGAAAATGCCGCCGAAATCGCCATGGAGCACAATCTTGGTCTCACCTGCGATCCGGTGGGCGGGTTTGTGCAGATGCCGTGCATCGAGCGAAACGCAATCGCAGCCGGAACCGCGGTGGCAGCATCCAGGCTCGCACTGATTGGCGACGGCAGCCACAAAATCTCGCTCGACACAGTCATCGAAACCATGCGCCAAACCGGTCTCGACATGTCGAGCAAGTACAAAGAGACCTCAATGGGTGGCCTCGCCGTGAACGTGGTCGAGTGCTAAACCTTCCAGGCACGGATGCTCAAACTCGGGTTTCACTCGCGCTTGCCCATCGGCTAAACTAAACGGGTTATTGGAGACGTCGCATAGCCCGGTCGAGTGCGCCTCACTGCTAATGAGGTAGGGATCTTAAAGTCCCTC
>WLFI01000064.1 GCA_009703845.1 Actinomycetota bacterium | reverse complement strand
CGTCGTCGACAGTCGGTTTTTGAGACTCTTCTGCCACCTTGGCCGCTTCACGTTTCTTTCGAAGGTCGTCGAGCGATTCAATGGTTGCAACAGGCTCAGCCTCTGCTGGTTCTACTTTGCTTGCCTTCTTGATTGTCGGTTCCGTAGCTTCGATCCGCCTGAAGGCGGCCGGAGTATCTGCAATGACACGCACCTTGGTAATCGGCCCGGATGCACCTTCCACAGTCGATAAACCTGAAGCAGCTTCGTTCTCTGGCGTAAGCAAGACTCGTCTTGGGTCGAAGGCCCAAAGAGCCAATCCTGAATTCTCTCCAATTGTGTAGCCCACTGTGACGTCCCAGGTTGTCGCGCCAGCTCGCCTCACAGACCAGCGGACGTCGACGGCATTAGCCTGTTCGAGTCTCGATGAAATGAGCTCGCCGAACTCAATCTGACCCTCGTCGTTGAAACGATCCCCAGGCACAGTTAGCCGAACTGCCTTTGCCGACTCAATCATGTGTTCAAGCTCATCAACTACTGGCTTGGCAAATTTCGATACGTAATCCTCGGGTGAAGATGTGTCTTCACAGATTTGTGAAACGGATTCACCGTTTCGAATTCGCTCTTGGATCTCTCTAGGAGATACGTAGCTGCTCGTGTCTTGAGCAGATGCCTTTCGCATGGCACTCTTCAATGCATCGTCCGCCAGGGCACGGTGCTTGGTTCCGTCTAGGGATTCGAACAGGACAAACCCATCCTCTGACCCGATTAACCGCAAGTCGCTCAAAACAACCTCCAAACCTTGGCTTTAGTTTGTCAGCATGTTCTTGCTATCGCTTGGAACAAAAGCGGTGTGCCGTTTGGGAAGTTTTTTGGTTATTTATAGGTTTTTTGCCTGCGAGGCGTGTTGTTGTTGCATTTCAACCGTAAATCGGTGAGACTATGCCCGCCTTAACAAACGCTCAAGAAAGGTTTTTCGATGGCCACCGATTACGACGCCCCACGAAAGTCGGACGACGACGCTGAATCGCTAGAGGCAATCAAGGAGCGTATCCCCGAAAAAATCGCTGCGTCACCCGACATCGATGACTCAGAACACGGCGAAGGAATTCTTGGGCACGAGGTAATTTCTGAAGACCTAGAAGTCGTTGTACTGCCACCTCAAGATGACGAATTCACCTGCAGCGAATGCTTTATCGTGAAGCACCACAGCCTTCTGTCAAGAAAAAAGAAGAACCTACCGGTTTGCACGGAGTGCGACTACTAATTCCTCAGGCTTATTGCAAGCAAACAACCAGTAGGGCGTTGGATCACTAGGGTCGTTGAGGGTAACTTTCACAAATTGCTTTTTGCCTGCTTGGTTCACGAAATACGCCTTGGCATTTAGGCCCGGCCCCTTTTCAAACTTCAATTCTTCACCTGAAAAGATTTCGGCTTTCTCGACGAAACGACGCTCAATCGTCGCGCGTCCCACTCGCAACAGGGGTGCATCCCCGTTCGACAACGAAACAACCGGCGCGCTAAGCAGCACAATGGCGAAAATCACTAGTGCCGAAAACAGGCCGATGCCTATCGCGACAACATCACTCATAAACGGAAGCACGACTAGGGCGAAACTTGGCGCGACCAAGGTTATTGGTAGCAGCGCAGAAAGGGCGGGGTAAACCCTCGTCGAAAAGGCTTGGTCGGGCACTTTTTGGTCAGCAGTCATGACTTTAGATTACGCTCTACACATGACCGAATCCGTTCCAGTGCTAATCGTCTGTGACGACTCCATGATTCCCGTATACGCGAAGCCAGGCGATGCTGGCGCCGATTTGAGAGCGTCACACGAGGCCATAGTGCCAGCTGGTGAACGGTTGCTAGTCAAGACCGGATGCTCGCTTGCGCTTCCCAACGGCTACGTCGGCCTCGTTCATCCACGATCGGGACTTGCTCTAAATCACGGCATAACGGTCCTAAATAGCCCCGGAACCATCGACGCGGGCTACCGCGGAGAAATTATGGTGACACTCTTCAACTCTTCGAACGAGGATTTTCACATTGGTGTTGGTGATCGAATCGCCCAACTGCTGATTCAACAAGTTGCGAAGGCCGAATTCATTCGCGTTGAGCGACTTCCTCAGTCAGACCGCGGTGAATCGGGCTACGGATCGAGTGGAAAAAAGTAAATGTATAACGAGATCGTCAAACGCTCAGAATTGGGCCCATTGGACCTAGCTGAAGTTGCATCGCTTGAGAACGTAATCGACTTTGGGGCGCTAAAGCTGCCCAACCTAAACCGAAACCTGGCGATAAAGGTCGAACTTGAAGAAGACACGCGACGCCTCGTTGCCCTGACCTTGCAAACTCAGGGTTCGATGTTGCAGATTTCGCTCTTCTCTGCGCCAAAAAACAGCCCTGTCTGGCATGAAGTACTTGAAGTCTTGGTGTCGTCACTTGAGTCTCAAGGTGCGAACGTTGAGCCGGTTATCGGCAGTTTTGGGCGTGAACTGATGGTTTCCATGCAGGTACCGAGCGAAGACGGCAACAGTGTGCAGCAGCAGATTCGATTTATTGGAGTCGATGGCCCACGTTGGCTATTGAGGGGCTCCATAACTGGAGAAGCGCTCAGCAACCTATCTGAGCAGGCTGAGGTAGAGCGCATTTTCCGCTCAATAATCGTTGACCGAGGGGCAGAGGCTCTTCCGCCACGTGAATTGGTTCCACTAACCATGCCACCTGGCAACATTGCCCCGCCTGCGAGACCACAGTGAGTCAATCGGCCGGTGAACGCTGGTTGGGGCTTAGCAAGGGCGAAGACGGCGAATACGTTGTTACACCGGCATCAATGCTTCGCAGCATTGGTGGGGTCTTTGGCCTAATCGAATCTGCGATCCCTCCCGTTGCCTTCTCAGTAACCTTTGGTATTTGGTCAAACGCCGTGCTTTCTGCCGCTGTGGCGCTAGCTTTGGCCGTTATCCTCGGCGGTGTTCAAATCTTTCGAAAAAAGCCGGTTATGAACGCCATTGCCTCGGTAATCGGCATTGCGTTTGCCGCTTTCCTGGCTACTAGCGGTGGCAACGGCTCAGAAAGTGCCAAGAATTTCTTTTTACCAGGATTGATCACCAACGGAGTATGGGCGTTCGGGTTGACCGTCTCTGTATTGGTGCGCAGACCGGCAATAGGCCTCTTGCTAGCCACCTTCGAGGCAATCCCATCGAACTGGCGATCTGATAGGTCACTGCTGAGCATCACCACCCGCGTCACACTGTTTTGGTCTGGGCTGTTTCTTGTGCGTCTGGCCGCGCAATTACCCCTGTATTTCGCGAACGAAGCAGCATGGCTGGGCATCGTAAAGTCGGCAATCGGGCTGCCGGCCTTTGCGCTCTGGATTTTCTTGAGTTGGTTAATGCTGAAGCGCACCATTCAAACCCCGCGTTAGTGGTATTTTTGAAAGGTTATTAAAGCGAAGGAGCCTTTCTTGTCTAAGGTGAACAGTTTCTCTTCGGCTGACGATCTGGTTGTCGGCGGAAAAACCTACCGTTACTTCAAGTTATCGAGTGCCGGTGGCGCAAACCTTCCCTTTAGCCTGAAGATTCTTCTTGAGAACCTGCTTCGCACCGAAGACGGAGCAAACATCACTGCGGCGCACATCGAAGCGCTGGTCAATTGGAACCCCAGTTCAGAGCCAGATACCGAGATTCAGTTCACCCCTGCTCGCGTGATCATGCAGGACTTCACCGGCGTTCCTTGCATTGTCGACCTAGCTACCATGCGCGAGGCCGTTGCAGCCTTGGGTGGTGACCCAAAAAAGATCAACCCACTTGCCCCAGCTGAAATGGTTATCGATCACTCGGTAGTTATTGACGTGGCCGGTCGTGCCGATGCTTTTGAGAAAAACGTTGAACTTGAATATGAACGAAACGGCGAGCGCTACCAGTTTCTGAGATGGGGTCAGACTGCGTTTGACGACTTCAAGGTGGTTCCGCCAGGCACTGGCATCGTGCACCAGGTCAACATTGAATACTTGGCTCGAACCGTCATGACCCGCGAGGTTGATGGCGTTCTGCAGGCTTATCCAGACTCATGTGTTGGCACAGACTCCCACACGACCATGGTCAATGGACTCGGAATTCTCGGTTGGGGCGTTGGAGGCATCGAGGCCGAGGCGGCCATGCTTGGACAGCCGGTGTCAATGCTTATTCCTAAGGTGGTTGGATTCAAGCTCACCGGAAAGATTCCAACCGGAGCGACGGCAACCGATGTTGTTCTCACCATCACCGAGATGCTTCGCAAGCACGGCGTAGTTGGAAAATTTGTTGAGTTCTATGGCGCGGGCGTTGGATCTGTTCCGCTCGCAAACCGCGCGACAATCGGAAACATGAGCCCCGAGTTCGGCTCAACCGTTGCGATCTTCCCAATCGATGACGTTACCCTCGACTACCTAAGAATCACTGGCCGCACCCAAGAGCAGATTGACTTGGTTGAGGCTTACACCAAGGCGCAAGGGCTATGGCACGACCCTTCGAAAGAACCACTTTTCAGCGAGTATCTTGAGCTAGATCTTTCGACGGTAGTTCCTTCGATCGCAGGCCCAAAGCGTCCGCAAGACCGCATTGAGCTTTCGCAAGCCAAGCAGAAGTTTCACGAGGTGTTGCCGACCTACACCGACAAAGTCTCTAACCAGACCGACGTCAAGGGTGCCGACTTTGACATCGACAACGGAATCGTTTCGATTGCCTCGATTACCTCGTGCACCAACACCAGCAATCCATCAGTGATGTTAGCCGCCGGCCTATTGGCGCAAAAAGCAGTCGCCAAGGGCCTGAAGGCAAAGCCTTGGGTCAAGACCTCGCTAGCTCCAGGCTCGAAGGTGGTGACCGAATACTACGAGAAGGCTGGATTGACCGAGTCGCTCAATGATCTTGGATTCAACCTGGTTGGTTACGGTTGCACCACCTGTATCGGTAACTCTGGCCCGCTCGACGACTCAATCAGCGAGGCGATCAATCGCAACGACCTAGCCGTGACCGCGGTTCTCTCGGGCAACCGAAACTTTGAAGGCCGCATCAACCCAGACGTGAAGATGAACTACCTGGCATCACCTCCACTGGTAATCGCCTATGCACTAGCCGGAACCATGGATTTCGATTTCGAAACGCAAGCCCTAGGCCAAGATGCACAAGGCAACGACGTGTTCCTGGCTGATGTATGGCCAACTCCCGAAGAAGTTCAGAAGACCATCGACGAGTCGATCAACTCTGACATGTTCAAGACCCAATACGCTGGAGTCTTCGACGGTGACTCGAGATGGAAGTCGCTACCTACCCCGACCGGTGCCACCTTCGAATGGGACGAGAAGTCGACCTACGTTCGCCGCCCGCCATACTTCGAGGGAATGAAGCGCGAGCCGAGTGCT
>WLFI01000063.1 GCA_009703845.1 Actinomycetota bacterium | reverse complement strand
TTCTGACGTAGAGAGCATGCCCAGAACCTTGGCGAGTTATTACATCGGCCAAGCCAACCGCGAGGTGCTCAACTGCTCCGACGCTGACCTATTGATGCTCGACTCATACGCCGACATGAATTTCAGTCTGTGGCAGAACAAAGCCGGTGGCCCGCGCTTTTGGATTCACCCCAAACATCTGATTGATCGGGCTGCATTCCTCGAAGAGCACGTTGAGTTGGGCCGGGCAAGCCTCGACGAAGCCGTGCGCAATGCCACCGAGTTCATTTCTCGTATGCGAGAGCTGGCACCAGGCCTACCTGTGCTGTTTCTGAACCAGCAGGTTGACTATTACCCGAAGCTAGAAGACCGCCAGAGTGACTTTTACCGCTTCGGTGCTCTGGTTGCCGAGCAGTCACCGAATACCTTCTTCGGTGGGGCCATCGAAAAAGCGCATCTCGCACTGGCCGATGTCGGATCGTGCGGGCCGGGCAACACGCTCCATTTTCAAGGTGAAACGTACCGCGCGATGATCGACTCTGCCATGGCTCAAGGCCTCGGTGACGCCGTGGCTCTGCGGGCAGCGCAGAAGAACGAACTCCAGGCGCAAACGACGAGCGCACAGCAACCTAGTGATTCAACGCCCGTCGCCGTTGCCGCTGCAACCCAGCCGAGTTCAGAGCTGCGGTCGGCACCCTGCAAGTTTGCCGAACTCGTCATCACCGAAATAATCGAGCCAGACTTGCAGTACCGACCAGAGAGCGGATGCACGCCCGACTGCCTAAAGATTGTGCAGAGCACCACGGCAGCATTTGAGAACTACTTTTATCAGGCGCATCGCAGCAAGACTCAAGTTGAGCCACCACGATTTACCCCAATGATGATTGACCTAGAAACGGTGGGTGATTTCACCGAGTGGATCTATTCTCGACCGGCAACCTACCGTCACCAATTTCAAAAGAGCGAACGCGCCGGCTACGTCTTTGATCGCGTGAACCTAAAAAACCACACCGCCGATGTCTATGAAATCAACACCTCTAAAGAGGTGCGATCGGGCGGCGCTATTCGTTCGAACCTGACCAAGTCGATTGAAGAACTTGGCGGTCTTCCTACTCTGATGCTCGAACCGGTGACACCAAAATGCGAACGCCACTGGCGGCAGGTTTTTGGAGTTTTTGCTGCCGCTGAGCAACATCGCCAAGGCGACCTAGTGGTTGGTCGAAGATTGATTGCTTACTTGTCGGTCGTTCGCTTCGGAGAATATGCCACGTTCGCCCAAATCATGGGGCACGCTGATCACCTAGCTGAAGGAGTGGTGAACTTTGTCGCGCAAAAGTTCGTTGAGCTTGCCACCCAAGAACCCTGGGGCAGAGCATCCGGTCTGCGCTACGTGATGTACGGCGGTGCTCAAAACGGTGGCGAGGGGCTCTATAACTTCAAACGCAGATCTGGCATGAATCCATACATCGTCAGCATGCCCTACCAGCCGGGATACGAGCCAGAAACTCTCTAGAGCAGTCGAACATCCCAGCCCGCAGCCTTTTCGGGCTCTAGGGCTTCGAGAATGCGATCATCTATGGCGAGCAAGGTTGTCGGTTGCGCACCCAGTGTGGTGACACAGTTTTTTAGAACCTGTCGCACTTCACGAACCTGTTCGAGTGTTTGAAAGACGACCTCGATTGTTTTCGATGAGAACGGGGTCATCAGGCTGTACTTTTCAACCAGCGCGGATGCTGACACAACGGTTCGGTTCGACCCCAGTTTCAACTTGACACCGTATTCATCCCAGATGAGCCGCAAGTTAGTCAGCTCTTGGTTGATTGCTCGGTCTTTTGTGGTGCGGGACTCAGTAGCAGCAGGCGACATCGGGTTAGGCACGTGCACGTAGGCGCAACCATTGGCTAGCAATCCACGTGAATCAAGAAGTTTGGCCAACCGCGAGTCAGAGCCATCGCTCAAATCATCGACCAGCACCAGGGGGTAGCTTTCGATGGGCTGCTCTAGGCCGAGGGATTTTCGAGGCGCTACAAATTTGCGCGGCCCGTGAGCATCGAGATAGAGCTCTGTCGGGTTCGCTTCGCATTCTCTATGCCACTCGGTGAAAATTCGTTTATAAAGCTTTCGAGCACCCTTGAGTTTGTCTGCCAGTCCGCCGGCAGTTAGCGAGGTTTCGACAGACCTAACCAAACTCAGCAGCCCCGACTCAAGATGCGCCAACGCATCGGCCCCAAAGGCAATCTCTAGTCTTGCCATGAACTCGGAGTCCGCACCGAACCTAACCGGATCCCAGAATCCCATGGTCTTGGTCACTTCGAGGCGGCGGAACATCAGAGAACTGTAATTCAGACGCGTGATCTGGTTGGCTGACGACAGCAACTGCAAGTTTGTTGGGTTAAGCCGAACCATCTGTGAGGTATTTGCAATCAGCTCAGGGTTATCAAGCAGGTTTTTCACCTGCCGTTCAATCTTGCGAGGATGAGACCAGTCGTCTGCATCGTGCACCGTCACAAAAAGCCCACGGGCATTTTCAAGAGCTAGGTTGCGGGCAACATAAGGCCCTGCGTTAACCTGGTTTTGTAGCACTCTGACGCGAGAGTCTTGATTGGCGTAGGCCTTGGCCACTTCGTAGGTGCCATCGGTGCTCTGGTCATCGACCACCAGAACCTCTAGATTCTTCCAGGTTTGGTTTAACAATGAATCCAAGGCGGTGGGTAGCCAAGAAGCGCTGTTGTAAGCGGGTAGCAGCACAGACACCAATGGCCCGTCCTCGATGTAATCAGAGAGAGCCACATCACACTCGACTAGGTCGAATTTGTCTTCATCACCGTTGCGGAACGAAATAGGCTCTAGGTCGTCTTTAGCCAGCGCGGAGTTCAGCCAGGCGAGCTGAACCATGCCTCGGTACCTGCTGTCTAGCTGCAGTACCTGTTCGATGCGCCCCACCATGTTGCCAAGGCGCAGAAGCAGTTCTCGTTCTGGGTTTGGGTTGCCGGCTAACTCAAGAATTGACTCGAAAGCGCCCGCCACGATGTAGTCATTCCACTTGAATTTTGTGACGGGCTTGATTTGTCTGTTGTGTTTCTGAGCAAACGCGTTCTTTGCTAGACAAAAGTGATTCTCGAAAATTTCGGCCCATGGTGAGATCTCCTGAGCAGATGCCCAGCGCGACAAAATGGCAAGTGCCACTCGCCTCGAAGCCAACTGAGAAGTCGGTGCATACGCTGCGGCAAGAAGTTCCTTCATCGCCAGAGACTGAAAGCCTGCATTCAGTTGCTGGCGGCAAAGCGCAAGGGTCTCGATGGTGTCTGCGACCTTGTTTAGGGCCTCGAGGCGTTTGACCTGCCGCTGCGTGTAGTCGAGGGTTTGAGCCAAGCGTTCTCTAGTGCCGAGTAGCTTTGATTCCTGTGTCTTGAGCCCAGCCACCGGTTTGCCAAAGAGCGCAACCGCTTCGGTTCGAATACGGTGCAGCTTGCTTAGCGTTCTATCGGTTCGCCTGCGCATTTCTTGTAGAGCCGCGACCCTGGCGGTGAGCAATTCGAGAGGTTCGTGAAGGTCGTGGCGGTAGACATGGCCACCCTCACCTGAGATTCTCCACTCGAGGTCTGCGAGCCCATCCCCTTCAGAGGCTGAGAGTTGGCGAATCTCCTGAAGTTTCTCGCCGAGGTTGGTGATGGCAACCACGGTCGATTCAAAAGAACGCTCCAGGGCCTTGAAGTTGTTTTTTGGGTAGTCGTAATCGTTTTTTGCGGCCGAGATCAATCTCTGCAGCATTGAACTGCGTCGACTCGAGGCAGATGACTTCATCGCCCACCTCCGAGAATTCTCAGCGATGTACCCGCTCTTGCCAGTTCGTCTGCTTGTGGCCGGCCGCCAGATCGATGTGCCGCCAATGCCCTCACCTGGTCTGGATGCACGCTGCTGGCACTTACATAGCCGAGGTCAGACCAAACCGAGTTCCAAAGCCGGGCAACTCTAACGTTGACCACCTTCGCCAAACTCGCATTACGCACCAGAACCTCGATGAGCTCGGCACGATTTTGCTTCGAGCTCGGCAGGCTCGCTGGCTGCACGCCGTCTGGCTTGTGAACCTCGGGCGTAATCGCCAAGATTGGGCTGCTATTCAGTTTGGCAACTCGGGCCAAGTCTTCGATTTCGCTCTCGGTACGCAAGTTTTTTGACCTCAGGTTCAAAAAACGCTCGTCGAAAACGATTTCGTTTGCATTCACAGCCGAGACCAACACCGGGCCCTTGAATGTGTCGGCAAGTGGTGACCCAGGTTCGAAGTGGGCGGTCAAATTCACGAATGCGGCAATACAGTGCCCGCCGAATTTGAAAAGCTGGGACTTCAGTTGCGCTTGCTGCGCCTTGTCTTTAGATAACCCGGCCGCGAGCGGAAACACAAAGCCGTCTGAGCAGTGTTCTAAAAGCGACCAGCGTGAAGGCAACTGCTCGGTTTGAGCCGCGATTACAAACTCTTTACCGAGTTTGGGTGGTTCGAGGGCCGCTTTCCAAAGCACAACCACGGCGTCAAAGTCTTTGCTGAGAGCGCTGCTTGATCTGTTGAAGGCGTCGAGGTTTTCGTCGCTGACTTCGATAAGCGCATAGTTCGGGGCTCTGCGAACAAGACCGCGCCGTTTGAGTTCTAGGGCGACAAACCAGATTGGCATAGTCTTCCAGAGCGCTCGCTTTGGTTTACCGACTTTACCCACAACCCGAGTTTAGTGAAAGTTATTAACGAACAAGGTTCGTTTTTTAGGGCTCAGGTTGCGCTTAGATTGCGGTTTCGCAAACGGAGGCTTAACCAATCTGAGCCTCACTCGTTTGCGATTATTCTTGGGAGGAGGCGGTATTCAATCGCTAGCTGGTTTGGAGGCCGAGTTGAACGCCAGAAAAGGCGCGGGTGTTGCGCGGTTGTTGCCGTCAGGGGTAGCCAACCGACTGCGCTCGTTGGTTCGTGGCGCAGGCCATAAAGATACGGTGTTTGTCGGTCTTGCCAGCATTCCTTCTCGAGTCGAGTCGCTAGAAAAAGTAATCAACTCACTGCTCGGTCAGGCAGATGAAATCGGCGTCTATTTGAATAACTACGAAGACGTGCCAGCGTTTTTAAAGCATCCGCGCATTCGGGTGGCCAGGTCACAAAAACACGGCGATGTGCGCGACAACGGAAAATTCTTTTTCGTCGAAAAAACCAAGGCAACTTTTTATGCGACCGTCGATGACGACATCTCATACCCCGACAACTACATCGCCGAATTGGTCAGATACCAAAAGTTACTCGGTGGCACTCAGGCGGTCGGAGTTCACGGTTCGATCTATCCCCGCCCGGTCAAGAAGCTGCTTTCGAACCGCTATCTTTTTCACTTCTCACACCCCACCGAGGCCCTCACGCCCGTCGACATGCTCGGCACGGGCACTCTCTTGTTCAACCGCCGCTACTG
>WLFI01000062.1 GCA_009703845.1 Actinomycetota bacterium | reverse complement strand
CTGAGCTGTTGCGCGCTATAGGTGCCTAATGTCGATTGCTCAGGTGGCTAGGGTCGCTTTCGACTCGGCGCTTCCACAGTTAGACAGATTTTTTGACTACCAAATACCAGACGAACTAGCCGACTCGGTCAGAGTAGGGCAGTTGGTCGAAGTGCCTTTTGGTCGGTCAGCGAAGAACCGAACCGGATTCGTAGTTGAGATAGCCGAATCTAGTAGCTTCGGTGGTGAACTCTCAGCGGTCGCCTCGGTTGTCAGTGAAAGAGTTTTAGTCACGCCCAAGATTCTCGAACTCTGCCAGACCTTGGCTGCGCGCCAGGCTCTTTCGTTTGGAGAACTTCTAAAAGTTGCCTGCCCCGATCGCATGGTTCGCGTCGATAAGTCTTGGACGGGTGAAGAGTACCGCGCGGAACTAGTGCCCTTTCACGAGCATGAACAATTGGCTGCACACCAACTTGCATCCATTTCGGTGATGCCAGGGTTTGTTGAACACAACTCGGTATTAGAAAGCCGATGGCTTCACGAGGTGGTGCGCTTGTGCCACCTAATGCTTTCCGAATCGCAGTCGGTGATTGTCTGTGTTCCTGACTTCAGAGATGTCGAACGCTTACAGCTCGTGTTTGAGAAGGCTAATCTTTCGGAATTTATAAACTCCTATGACACCAACGCAACCAAGAGCGAGCAATTCGCTCGCCACCTAAGAGCTCTCGAGTCGCATCCTCAGATTGTTCTTGGATCAAGAAGCGCCCTCTACTCGCCGCTATCCAATCTGGGCGCCATCGTTCTATGGGACGAAGGGGATGAGGGTCACCAAGATGAGGGTTCGCCGTACCTACACAGCAGAGATGTTGCCTTGGTCAGACAAAGCATCGAAGATTGTCAACTGGTTTTCTTGCAACACGCAAAAAGCGCAACCGTTAAACGTCTAGAAACACTCGGTTACCTGCAGGCTCAGACGCAAAAGAGTGTGCGCCCCAATGTTGCATTTAGCAGTGATGGCTTTCGAGTCGATTCCTTGGCTCATCGCGTTATCAAAGAAGGCCTAAAAACGGGCGCAGTGCTAGTTCAGGTTGCGGCCAAAGGGTCTTCAACTTCGATCAGTTGTAGCGATTGCGGCAAGCGATCCGCATGCGGATTCTGCAATGGACCGTTGTGGGAAAACTCAAAGCAGCAGGTTGTCTGCAGGGTTTGCTCAGGATTCAATCTGAACATAACTTGCCGCGACTGCAATTCGCAAAAGGTTAAACGTGGAAGAGCCGGCACTAGCCGCACGTTGCAAGAATTTGGCAAGAGTTTTCCAGGTGTGCGACTTATTGAAGCAACGGGCGAGAGCGGGGTCATGTTCCTAAAGGGCGAGCCAGCAATAGTGGTTTCAACCGCCGGGGCCGAGCCAATTTGTGAATCGGGATACTCAGCTGTGGTGATTTTGGATGCTGACCTTGAGCTATCTCGCGACCATTTAGATGCAACCGAGCAAGCAATTCGAAAGTGGGCAAACGCATTAAGCCTTTTATCTGGCGACGGCAAGGGTGCGATCATCGGAGTTAGCCCTGAATTTGGCCAGGCGCTCAGTCTGTGGCAGGTCGATGAGCTGGCGGCCAAGTTGCTAAACGAACGTATCGAACTTGGTTTTCCACCTGCTGTGAGACTGGTCAGCATTTCGGGAGCGCGCGAAGATCTTCAGCCGGTGAAAACTGTTTTAGAGCAAGTTGAAGGTGTTCGCATACTCGGCATCTCGTCACTAGAAACTTCCGGCGACAGCCGCTTGTTGGCCACCTATCCTTATTCGTCCGGAGCACAAGTAGCAAAGTTGCTCCGCAGCGCCGCCATCGCGCCAGCCCTATCCAAGCGCTACACCAAGAGTGGTCGCATCCAGCGCCCGCTAACCATCAAGATGGACGACGCAAAGGTACTCTAGAACCGATGACTGAATCGCTCATTTTCGCAGGAACTCCGGCTAATGCCGCCACTACCCTCGAGTATCTGGTCAAAAGCGGCTTCGACATCTCCTTAGTTATTACGCGTCCAGACGCTCCAGTTGGGCGAAAGCGTGTGTTGACCCCGTCGGCTGTCGCCGTGACCGCTGAAAGACTCGGGCTTCAAGTTCACAAAACAAACGCAATCGATGACACTTGCCTCACCATAATCGCCGAAACCGGTTGCAAGACCGCAGTTGTAGTCGCCTTCGGCGCGCTTCTAAAGCAGTCAGCGCTTCAAGCCCTTTCGAACGGTTGGTTCAATCTTCACTACAGCCTGCTGCCCAAGTGGCGCGGCGCAGCACCGGTGCAGCACGCGATTCTCAACGGTGACAGAGAAACTGGAGTCACTCTATTCAAAATAGACAAAGGCCTGGATACAGGTGACTTAGTCGGATCTGTACCGACTCAGATTCAGCCAGGTGAAAACTCTGCGAGGCTTTTGTCTCGGCTTACCGAGCTCGGTTGCACCCTGCTTAACCAAGAACTACCGGGAGTATTGCTTGAGAGCCACAGCCTCATTCCGCAAGACGAGGCCAAAGGCGTTTCTTTAGCTCCCAAGCTAAACCGAGAACAAGCCCGAATCGATTGGACTCGGGGTGCACTTCAAATTGAGCGACAAGTTTTGGCGATGAACCCCGAGCCTGGTGCCTGGACAACTCTTGGCGGCGAATCATTCAAGATTCACGAGGCTCGTGAGCTGGCTAGAGGCGAGGCCGGTGCGCCGGGATTAGTAGCTTTTACAGACGGCAGAATCATTGTTGCTACGGGCGAGGGGGCTGTTGAACTACTTCAGGTGCAACCCGCAGGTAAACAACCTATGCCGGCAACCGATTGGGCAAGGGGAGTTGCCCTGCCCGCTAGGTTTGATGCATGACCATAGCAATCGCCCGACAGGTTGCACTTGAGGTCTTGCTTCGAGTCGAAGCCGATGATGCCTACGCCAACCTGCTTTTGAATCAACTCTCGACCAGCAAACGACTCGATTCGAGAAATGCAGCTCTTGCTCAAGAGCTAGCTTTCGGCTCCCTGAGGCGAAAGAACACGCTAGAGGCGATCATTAACGAGGTCTCGAGCCGACCGGTGGGTGATCTAGACCCAGGAGTTCGCGCGGTCATGCAACTTGGGGTTTACCAGTTGCTTTACACGCGCATCCCCGTTCACGCCACCTTGAACGAGAGTGTTGAACAATCCAAGGCCTTCGCTGGCGGCAAGGCGTCTGGTTTAGTGAATGCGAGCCTTCGAAAAGTGGCCCAGCACGACCTAGAACACTGGATGACCGTGATTCTTGCGAAGGCAACAAATGAGACTGACCGCTTGGCCCTCAAATATGCCCACCCGAGCTGGATAGTCACATCACTGAGACTGGCGCTCAGTGCAGACGGCAGGGCCGCGGAGCTTGAACATCTTCTAGAGTCTGACAACGAACCTGCGAGAGTGAATCTCGTTGCTCTTCCGGGGCAAGTTGATCGCGCCACCCTTGACGGCTTCGAACAACATGTGAGCAGCCCTATTGGCTACTTAGCGCAGCCAGGCAACCCAGGCGAGATTCCCGCTGTGGCGGATGGCTCCATGCGCGTGCAGGATGCTGGTTCACAATTGGTAGCACTCGTCGCTGCACACGGGGCCAATTCAAACGAGAGTTGGCTCGACTTGTGCGCTGGTCCAGGTGGAAAAGCTGTGCTTATGGCGGCTCTGGCAAAGTCGACGTCTTCTGCTCTGACCTGCGTCGAGCCCGCACCTCACAGAGCAGAGCTGGTTCGAAAAGCCTTATCGGCGTCGGGTTTTAGCGCCAAGGTTCGCCAGTTGGATGGTCGAGAAATTACTGGTTCGTTTGATCGAGTTCTAGTTGACGCCCCGTGCACCGGCCTAGGGGCACTTCGACGCAGACCAGAGGCTCGCTGGCGCAAGTCACCTGGCGATCTGAAGGCGCTCAATCTTTTGCAGAAAGAACTGGTCGAAGCGGCTTGGTCTGTTCTAAAACCTGGTGGAGTGCTTACATACTCCACTTGCTCACCGCACCCGAGTGAGACAACCGCAATAGTCGAGCAAGCACTAAGAAGTTTTGGAGAGACGGCCGAGTTACTAAACGCCAACTCGATCCTGAGCGAAATAGAGCCGAGCCTTCGACTAAATCCCAATCGAAAAACTGCCCAACTCTGGCCAGACCGCGATGACACGGATGCGATGTTTATCGCCGTGATTCGCAAGAGAGAAGTAGTCTAGCCACATGTCTGCGCACATCCACCCCAGCATTCTTTCGGCCGACTTCGTCAATTTTGAGCGGGATTTCGCGTCGATCTCTGACGCCGATAGCATCCACGTGGACGTGATGGACGGGCACTTTGTTCCGAATCTGACTTTTGGCATTCCAATGGTCAAGCGAATGCAAGAGATTGCGGCACGACCGCTAGACGTGCACCTCATGATCGACAGGGCCGATGAGCAAGCCCTGCCATATGTAGAGCTGGGCGTTGCAAGCGTGACTTTTCACGCCGAGGCTAGTCAAGACGTCGTCTCTCTGGCGAGAAGAATTCGCGCTGCCGGAGCGAAGGCCGGCGTAGCGGTCAAACCCGGTACAGCTTTGGAAGCAGTTCTCGGCGACCTTAGCGAATTTGACCTTGTTCTAGTAATGACAGTTGAGCCAGGCTTCGGAGGGCAGAGCCTAATCGAAAGCACGTTAGACAAGGTGTCGCAGGCGGCGCGCGCGATAGCCCTTAAAGGGTTGAACATCAGACTTCAGGTAGATGGCGGAATCGACCTCGCCAATATCGAGAAAGTTGCAGCACACGGAGCTGATACATTCGTTGCCGGATCAGCGGTCTTTGGCTCGGATGATCGAAATCAAAGAATTCGAGACCTGCGGGTGCTAGCCAACCAGGGCTTACGGCAAACGAAGTAGCGGCCTAAAGGCTAGTAATCTTAAAAGATGAAATCCTTTGAGAGCTTGTTCGAAGAGCTAACCGCGAAGAACCTAGATCGCCCAGCCGGTTCAGAGACCGTAAAGTGGCTCGACGCCGGGGTTCACAGCATCGGTAAAAAGATAGTTGAAGAGGCTGCCGAAGTTTGGATGGCCGCAGAACACGAGGGCAAAGACCGCACCGTTGAAGAGATTTCACAACTGATCTACCACCTACAAGTTCTCATGATTGCCAAAGGCATTTCAGTAGCCGACCTAAACCAGAAACTTTAGCCATGTTAAGAGTTGCAGTACCCAACAAAGGGATACTTTCAGAAACCGCGTTGTTGATGCTCAAAGAAGCGGGATACGCCACTAGGCGCGACCCTAAAGACCTACACGTGATCGACAGCAAGCACGAGATCGAGTTTTTCTACCTGCGTCCAAGAGACATCGCTACCTATGTGGGCGAAGGCTCACTAGATGCCGGCTTTACCGGGCTAGATCTGCTGCGCGACAGCCGAAGCAAGGCAGTGGCAGTCGCAGACCTTAG
>WLFI01000061.1 GCA_009703845.1 Actinomycetota bacterium | reverse complement strand
CCACTTCGAATCAGAGGCATGCGGGCAATGATTTACCGAATCAAGCGCCAGGTACGCGAGAAAGTCGCCTAGACCTAAGTGGATAACCTGCTTTCGTGGTACCAACTAGAACCCGGATTAGCGGCCAACTTTCACCTAACCGAAGGCGGAGAGTTTTTCGGTTCGAATCGATCGAGTCGCGATATTTCAAACGCAGTTGACTTGAATCACCTAAAAAAATTAAGGTCACAGGCCGACGCGATCGTGGTTGGGGGCTCGACCGCCAGGGCGGAGGGTTACAAGCCCTCGGAAAATTTCAAAACCTATGTTTTTTCGCACCGGTTGCAAGGCGCTGGATTGCACCAACTCGAATTTTCAAACGATGACCAACTTTCCGAGCAACTTAGCAACTTGAAAGAGCTCCATCAACGAATCCTTTGCGAGTGCGGGCCATCGCTGTTGAACAAATTTTTATCTCTACAAAGAATTGATCAACTTTTCCTAACGGTCACGTTCGGAGAGACAACAAACGCAGACACGGCCGAGCAGATCGCAAATCGAGTGTTGAGGCTGGACGGCTATCGGCTAGATAGGTACGAAGCTGTCGAAAGTAGCGCTTTGACCCTGTGGCGGCGAGCCTAAAGGGCTCAGGGGCACTGTTCTAATAGCCTTTCGATGTGAGTCAAACAGCGGAATCATCGAGCGTGGCACCAGAGTTCGCCCTTGCCCTGAGATCGATTCTCGATTGCAATGTGCGCAACGAATTGGAAGTTAAAGAGATTGAAGCTCCAGCGAATCTCGCTAAGCACGCTGTCGCATTTTCATGTGACGTTAGAGCAGATTCGGTTCACGAGAGAATCGACCTAGGAACCGGACGCCTCGTCTTGCTATGGGATGAAGAGCCGCAAGAATCTTGGGGTTCGAGGTTTCGCGTCATTGCTTTTGCAAAGTCTCCCCTCGAAACCGAAATCGGTGCTGATGAGTACAGTTCGGGTATGGCGTGGAGCTGGTTGGTAACCGCCTTAGACGCGAATCAAGCCACTTACAATTCAGAGGCCGGAACATCCACTCGGGTTATTTCAACCGGGTTTGGTGCGCTATCTAATCAATCCCCGCATGCCGAGCTAGAACTAAGAGCATCGTGGAGCCCGCTTGACACTAACCTTGCCGCTCACATGCATGCCTGGCAATCTTTGATCTGCATGATGTCTGGTTTACCCCTGCAAAATGAGGACGTAGGGCGTCTAAATGTCTGACGACGAAGAGCTTTCGCCGCCTACTCCCCTAAACAAACCAAGATGTCAAGATGTTCGTCTTGTCGAGACGGCAAAATCACTTGATGAGGGCACTATCGCACTCTTGGCGGGTGTTGGACCACTTGCCATCGACGCTGAGCGAGCCAGCGGCTTCAAATACTCGCAACGGGCCTACCTGATTCAGCTGCATCGACGAAACGCCCCAATTCTCCTTGTCGATCCAATTGCCATCGCCGAAGATGACCCACAAGCATTCACTAGGCTTGCCGACTCGATAGCAGGTATTCCGTGGATTCTTCACGCGGCTACACAAGACATCCCATGTCTAGCAGAGTTGGGGCTGCGACCGTCGAAGCTAATCGATACCGAACTAGCCGGACGTTTGCTCGGGCTCGAGCGTGTCGGTCTTGGGTCAATGGTTCAAGAACTGCTCTCGCTGGCATTGGCCAAGGAGCATTCAGCAGCCGATTGGTCAACGAGACCACTGCCAGAAACCTGGTTGAATTACGCCGCTCTCGACGTTGATGTCTTGCCTGAGCTCGCAGAGCGGTTGCTCGAAGAACTGGCTGCCGCAGATAAGTTGTCATGGGCCGAACAGGAGTTTACTCACCTGCTCTCATTCGCTCCGAAGCCGGCAAAACTGGATAAATGGCGCGGCACTAGCGGACTCAACACGATTCGCGATGAACGAGGCTACGCCGTTGTTCGAGCCGTGTGGCAAGCTCGAGAAGAGCTTGGCAAAAAGCTAGATGTCTCGCCAGGTCGACTCATCCCAGATTCTTCACTGATCGAGCTCGCCACCTCAAAACCCAAGACCAAGGGTGAGATGTCGGCAAACAAGAAATTCGCCGGTCGTGCATCCCGGTCATATCTAGACACCTGGTGGGCTGCCCTAAATGAGGGATTGAAAGACCTAAGACCCCCTGAGATGCGTGTGAAGAGCGATGGCATTCCGAATCATCGAATCTGGGCACACAAACACCCATTGGCAGATGCCCGTCTG
The DNA here is from genome assembly GCA_009703845.1 of Actinomycetota bacterium. GTDB lineage: Bacteria > Actinomycetota > Actinomycetes > Actinomycetales > Microbacteriaceae > Rhodoluna. Next base: position 3,225 of record WLFI01000061.1, on the reverse strand, counting down.
CAAGTTTTGAAAGAAGTCATGGCGAAACTGTCAGCTGAGAACGCGTTGCCGACCGAGAACATTTTGACGCCGGATTACATGCGACAACTTGCTTGGAACTTGGAAATTGTTAGTGAAGACGACGTTCGCGATTTCTTGAGTGGTTGTGGCGCACGCTCTTGGCAGATTGAACTTGTCTGCCGAGAATTCAGCGCTGGTTTGGCTGATCGGCCGAGTGCTGAGAATCAAAATTCTCAAGCGGCCGAGCATGAGGAACTTTAGAACCCACCACCTGGGCAACGATCTCTCTAGCGACAGCCTGTGCCGTTAGACCGACACGCTCTAGAATCTCACCACGAGTGGCGTGCTCCAAGAATTCATCTGGAAGACCTACCTCGTTGAGTGCTGTGTCGATTTCTGCGGCACGCATCTCTTGGCGAACGCGAGTGCCGATACCACCGACTCGAACACCGTCTTCGATGGTGACTACAAGGCGATGCGCTTTGGCAAAATCAAGCACAGACTTTGGCACCGGCACGACCCAACGCGGGTCAATCACGGTTGCGCCAATTCCCTGAGCGGCCAGAAGTTCGGCCACCTTGAGCGCGGTTTCGGCCATGGTTCCAACGGCAACCAGCAGAACATCCTTGCTAGGAGCCTCATGCAACACATCAACACCGTCATTCATGCGGCGAAGTTGTTTGATTTCGACTCCCGCCGTGCCCTTAGGAAAACGCACAACGGTCGGCGCGTCATTCACATTGGTGGCTTCTTGAAGCTCTTCCCGAAGACGTTCGGCGTCGCGAGGCGCGGCAATTCTGATGCCGGGCACAATCTGAAGTGTCGCAAGATCCCACATTCCGTGGTGCGAGGCGCCGTCTGGACCGGTAACTCCTGCACGGTCAAGTACCAGGGTCACAGGAGCCTTGTGTAACGCAACATCCATGAGCAGTTGGTCAAAGGCTCGGTTCACAAAGGTTGCATAAATGCACACGACCGGATGCAGGCCACCAAAGGCCATACCCGCCGCCATCGTTACGGCGTGCTGTTCGGCGATACCCACGTCAAAAACACGATCTGGATATTTCCTAGCCATAGCGTCTAAGCCAACGGGCATGAGCATGGCTCCGGTGATGCCGACGATATCTTTGCGCTTCGAAGCAATCTGCACAATCTCGTCACTGAATACCGAAGTCCAAGACTTGCCGGCTGTTTTTTCAAGCGATTCGCCAGTTAGTGGATCGATCTGGCCGACGGCGTGAAACTGGTCATCCTCGTTTAGAAGTGCTGGGTCAAAGCCTTTGCCCTTCTGAGTGATGGCGTGAACGATAACCGGGTACGCATACTTCTTGGCCTGGCGCAGGGCGGTCTCCATGGCCTGAAGGTCATGCCCATCAACCGGGCCGATGTATTTGATGTCGAGGTTCGGAAACATGCCCTTTGGAGCCATGGCTCCCATGAGGCCGGTGCCCGCTCCCCTAGCTGCCGAATAGGTCAGCTTGCCGAGCAATCCGAATTTGTCAAAAACCTTGCGAGAAAAACGGTATGCCTTGCGATAAAGCTTTTCGGTGCGAATTTCGTTGAGGTAACGAGCTAGACCACCGATGGTCGGGGCATACGAACGACCGTTGTCATTCACCACGATTACCAACTTGCGATCGTTATCGTCGGTGATGTTGTTCAGCGCCTCCCAGGCCATTCCACCGGTGAGTGCTCCATCACCGATTACGGCGACTACATAGCGGTCTTCTTGCTTGGTGAGCTTGAACGCCTTGGCGATACCGTCGGCCCAAGAAAGGGATGAAGACGCGTGTGAACTTTCAACCACGTCGTGCACCGACTCTGAACGCTGCGGGTAACCGGCTAGGCCGCCTTTTTGACGAAGTCGGCTGAAGTCCTGGCGACCGGTGAGTAGTTTGTGAACGTAACTTTGGTGTCCGGTGTCAAAGACGATCGGGTCATTTGGAGAGTCAAAGACGCGGTGTATCGCAACGGTTGTCTCGACAACACCAAGGTTTGGGCCGAGGTGGCCGCCGGTTGCGGCAACACTGGTGATCAAATGCGCGCGGATGTCGCGGCAAAGCTCGCTCAATTCGGCTGCGTTTAGCGCATCAAGGTCTCTAGGACCAGAAATCTTCTCAAGCAAACTCACGATGACCTAAACCCGCCCGTCGAGATTGTTTATTCCGCTAGGCAACTAGGCTTCGCAAAACATACTGGAGGATTCCGCCGTTGCGGAAGTAGTCAGCCTCACCAGGTGTGTCGATTCGCACGACAGCGTCGAACTCGACAACCGGCTTGCCGACGGCAGAGTGTGCTGTCGGCTTGGCAACTACGCGAACCGTCTTCGGGGTGATGCCGTTGTTTAGTTCGGTAACACCGATGAAGTCGAACTCTTCGGTGCCATCGAGCCCAAGGCTTGCCGCACTCTGCCCGGCAGGGAACTGAAGCGGAAGCACGCCCATGCCGATTAGGTTACTGCGGTGAATGCGTTCGAAAGATTCGGTAATTACGGCCTTCACACCGAGCAGGCTCGTTCCTTTGGCAGCCCAGTCACGCGATGAACCTGATCCGTACTCTTTGCCGGCAAGGATTACCAGCGGGATACCGCGCTCTTGGTACGTGACCGACGCGTCATAGATGAATGCCTGCGGAGCATCGGTAATGTTGAAATCACGCGTGTAACCGCCTTCAACGCCGTCAAGCAAAAGGTTCTTTAGGCGGATGTTCGCAAAGGTTCCACGGATCATGACCTCGTGGTTTCCGCGACGCGATCCGTAGGAGTTGAAGTCGCTGCGAGCAACGCCGTGCTCGGTTAGATATTTACCAGCTGGCGAATCAACCTTGATTGACCCGGCAGGGCTGATGTGGTCGGTGGTTACCGAATCGCCCAATAGTGCGAGAACTCTGGCACCGCTAATGTCGGTGACAGCACTCGGCTCGCGCTTCATTCCCTCGAAGTATGGCGGGCGGCGAACGTAGGTCGACTTCTCGTCCCATTCGAAGGTGGCACCGGTCGGGGTAGGTAGCGACTTCCATCTCGAGTCACCGTCGAAGACGCCAGCGTATTGGGTCTTGAACATGTCAGAGTTGATCGACTCGTCGATGGTCTTCTGAACTTCTTCAGGAGTTGGCCATACATCAGCCAGGAACACGTCGTTGCCTTGTGCATCTTGGCCTAGGGCTTGCGTTTCGAAATCGAAATCCATGGTTCCGGCTAGTGCATAGGCGATTACCAGTGGAGGT
>WLFI01000060.1 GCA_009703845.1 Actinomycetota bacterium | reverse complement strand
TAGACCAGAGGCCTCGTTGACGCGACGCATTCCGCGACCGCCACCACCGGCAACAGCCTTTACAAACAGTGGGAATCCGATTGCATCGCCCTGCGCAAGTAATTCGGTGACGTCAGAAGACGAAGGCGACGAGGCAAGAACGGGCACACCGGCGGCAATCGCGGCCTCTTTGGCGTTTACCTTGTTTCCGGCAAGTTCAAGAACATCGGCTTTCGGGCCGATGAAGGTTATTCCATTGGCCGCGGCAGCTTCGGCCAGGTCTGGGTTCTCTGAAAGAAAGCCATAGCCCGGGTAAATAGCGTCTGCGCCAGACTCTTTTGCAACTCGGATGATTTCTGCGACATCGAGGTAAGCGCGAACCGGGTGGCCTTCGGTTCCGATTTGGTACGCCTCATCGGCCTTCAGTCGGTGGCTGGAGTTTCGATCTTCATAAGGAAAAACCGCAACGGTTGCAGCACCCAGCTCATACGCGGCGCGAAAAGCGCGGATAGCAATCTCACCACGGTTGGCGACAAGGATTTTCTTGAACATCGAGTCCTAGTTTTGCTAAGGGTCTTGGGTGTTATGGCGTTTATAAAAAGGTAGCCTATAGACGTGTATGTTCTCAGCGTCAGCTCCCTCAAGGGAGGAGTCGGAAAGACCACAGTTGCCTTAGGAATGGCATCTGCGTCTTCGGCTCGCGGTCTTCGCACTCTCGTGATCGACCTCGACCCTCAGTGCGATGCCACTACCGGTTTAGGCGCCATTGGGGAGTTCAACGAGACTTGTGCCGACGTTTTGAAATCGCCCAAACACAACGTTGTGCATAAAGCAATCGTATCTAGTACTTGGGCAAAAATTCACTCCACAAAAATCGATGTCATGGTCGGCAGCCCCAAGGTGCAGCAGGCCGATGCGCCTAGCCCGACGGTTCGTGAACTCTGGAAATTAGAAGAAGCCCTAGCTCGCATCGAAAGCGAGTACGACCTCGTGATCATCGACACCCCACCTTCGATTAACGGACTAACCAAAACCGCTTGGGTAACCTCAGACCGCATCTTGATCGTCACCGAGCCGAGTTTGTTCTCGGTCGTGGCAGCCGAGCGCAGCATCCGTGCCATTAATGAACTTCGCAAGGCCATCACTCGCCGCCTAAAAGTTTTCGGCGTAGTGGTAAACCGCTACAAGCCACTAAGCAAAGAGCACCAGTTCAGAGTCGCAGAGTTGAACGAAAAATACCCGGGCAAGCTGCTTCCGCAACTATTCGAAGAAAAGTCGACCATGCAGCAGGCTCAAGGCGCTGCTATGCCGATTCACTCTTGGCCAGGCGACACCGCCGCATCGATCGCAACTTCATTCGATCACGTTCTCGACGCCCTCATGCTCGATCTAACCGAGCGGGTCTATGACGAAGACAATGAAAAGGCGCGTCGCAATCGCAAAGAGAAGCGTCGCATGAAGCTCAAACGCGGCAAGGGCATCGAGGCTTCGCCACTGGCCGTGCTGATGGGCAACGATTACAACGGTGAAGATAAGCCCAAAGCTGACCCGTTAGAAGATTTGATTTCGAGCGCGAGCTCAGACGATTCAACAGAGGTCGCAAGCACGGATGTCGCGGCAGACGCTACCGATTCTGGGTCGGGTTCAGACGGTGGGGGCTCGTCAGACTAAACAGCGCGTTTTGCGCTGCGACGAGCGGCAAGCTCATCGATGTCTTCAAGAGACGATGGGGTCATGTTGACCAAAGTTGCTTCGACTTCGCGAAGCACACGACCAACGGCAATTCCAAACACGCCCTGACCGCGACCGACTAGGTCAATGACTTCGTCTTGCGTAGTGCAAAGGTAAACGCGAGCGCCATCAGACATAAGTGTGATCTTGGCAAGGTCGCCGAAGCCGGCAGCGCGCAGCTGGTCAACGGCCAGACGAATCTGCTGAAGCGATACGCCGGTGTCGAGCAAACGCTTGACCAATTTCAAAACGAGGATGTCGCGGAATGCGTATAGGCGTTGCGAACCAGAGCCTGATGCGTGTCTAACGGTTGGCTGTACCAAACCGGTTCTGTCCCAGTAGTCGAGCTGTCGGTATGAGATTCCGGCGGCAGAAGCGGCCGGGATGCCTCGGTAGCCGAGCTTAGGGTCGAGGGCTGGAAGCCCCTCGGTGAACAGCATGTCCTGGGTGTAGTCGGCCTGAGGCTGGGTGTCGTTTTCTGACATCGCTCTCCTTCAGGTTCAAGTACAGGTTTAATTGTTGGCTAACGCAAGCCCAAACACCCGTTAATTTCAAGGTTCGGCGTGTCGCGGTTTGCTACTGGTCCATCTTTGAGATGACTGAACGAACCAATTCGGAGTGAATAGCAGCGAACTGGTTAGAAATCTCGAGTGCGTAATGTGCAGCTCGTGAACGGCTGGCAGTGTCATGTTTTGCCAACACCGGAGCAACCACGCCCTCAATGATGCCAATTTCACGGTCGGCTGCAGCCTTGATTCCGCGCAGGTGTCGAGGTGCGATACCAAAGCGCTGAAGGTGAACGATGGCCTTGGCGATTTCTACATCGGCTGCTGCATAGGGAGCATCGGCGAGAAGACCGACCTGGCGAGCATCCTCGATTAGCGCAGGAGTAATCGCGGTTTCTGAAATCAACTCAAGTTCGGTGAACTTTTTAGTCGGAGCCTGACGCAGGTGGTCGGTCACGGTTGCATTGGTGCCCGGCAGAGTTGGGGTCTTTCCCTCGTCGATGTCAGAGAGGTACTGGCGAATGACCTTCAACGGCAGGTACTTGTCACGCTGAAGTTCGAGAGCGATCTTTACTCGCTCAACATCTTGCTCGGTGTACTTGCGGTAACCAGATTCGGTGCGCTGTGGGAATACCAGTTTTTGCTCTTCAAGAAACCGAAGCTTCGATGGCGACAGGTCAGGAAAGTTCGGCTGCAGAAGTGAGAGCACCTGACCGATGGTGAACAGCTTTGCTGAACGCGCATTGATTGAGGTGACTTGTGCGATTTGAGCCATGGCTTATTTGTCTACCTTCGCTGCAAAGAAGGTGAGTTTGAACTTGCCTACCTGCACCTCATCGCCATCGGTCAACGCAATTTCGTCTACGCGTTTGCCGTTGTGATAGGTGCCGTTTAGTGAAGCGAGATCTTTTACCGAGAAGGTTTTGCCGTTGCGAACAAATTCTGCATGCTTGCGAGAAACCGTAACGTCGTCTAGAAAAATGTCTGCGTTTGGATGTCTTCCGGCGGTTGCGAGATCTGAGTCGAGAAGAAACCGCGAACCCTCTTCGTAGCCTCGCTTGACGATCAAAAGCGCGTGTCCCGAAGGCAAGGCGTTGATTGCGGTGTGCTCTTCTGAGTTCAGCCCAGACTCGTCTTCGGGTAGCAGGGCGTCGCCAAATCGCTGTGTGGATTCAACTTCGTTTTCGTCGAAATCATGGTTTGACATTGCCAGAACGCCCTCCTTTATTTGCTTAGCCTAATCGGTTTTTCTTGCCTCTAAAACCACTGAAAAAACTTGCTTTACGTAGAGTACGCCAGACCACCAGTAGAGACCAATTCCCCATATTGCAAAGGCCCAGGAGAGCGGCAAAATCACAAACTGAGCTGACTGCCAAACCTGCGCTAGAAGCAACAATGGAAAGGCATAGAGCAGAGCAAAAGTGCCGGCCTTGCCTAAGTAGTGCACGGGCAATGGGCCATAGCCGTATTTGGCGAGCATCGGAACGGTTAGCGCGAGCAGAACATCCCTGCCAATAATGACAAAAGGTAGCCAAACCGGAATGTTGCCGGTTACCGCCAGACCAATCAGCGTGGCAAGTATGTAGAGTCGATCGGCGGCCGGGTCGAGCAATGCGCCGAGACGGGTGGTTTGGTTGAGTTTGCGAGCCAGAAAGCCGTCTAGGTAGTCGGTTGCCGAAGCCACTATGAGTGTGATGAGGGCAAGACCCTCTTGCTCTGTGAGTACCAAAATTAGGAACACGGGAACGAGAGCAAGCCTCAAAAGGCTGAGCATGTTGGGTATGGTCTTCAGCTCTTGAAGAAGTGATTTTTGTTCGACCATAGTGAGAAGTTTATGCCTATTGTCGGGCTAGCCGGATTTGAACCGGCGACCCCTTGTCCCCCAGACAAGTGCGCTACCAAGCTGCGCTATAGCCCGTTGGTGTTAGACCACCGAGAAAAAGTTTAGACGCTGCTAGGTGCGCTTGCGTTTTTCACGAACGCGCATCGAAACCTCGATTGGGGTGCCTTCAAAACCGTAGGTTTCGCGAAGGCGTCGAGCGATGAAGCGACGGTAGCCAGGGTCAAGGAAACCGGTGGTGAACAGCACAAACTTAGGTGGGCGCGAGCTGGCCTGAGTTGCAAAGAGGATGCGCGGCTGCTTGCCACCGCGAACCGGGTGAGGGTTCTCGGCAACAAGTTCAGAAATGAATGCGTTTAGCTTGCCTGTCGGAATGCGCTGATCCCAAGAGTCGAGAGCAACTTCGAGCGCTGGAACCAGCTTCTCGAGGTGGCGACCGGTCTTGGCAGAAATGTTTACGCGCGGAGCCCAGTCAACGTGTGCCAGATCTTGCTCGATTTCGCGCTCGAGGTAGCGGCGGCGTTCGTCTTCGAGAAGATCCCACTTGTTGAAGGCTAGAACCAGAGCTCTTCCAGATTCGAGAACCATGTCTATGATGCGGATGTCGGCTTCAGACACAGGCTGGGTAACGTCTAGCAGCACGGTAGCAACTTCGGCGCGCTCGAGGGCGGCCGCGGTTCTAAGCGAAGCGTAGAAATCTGCGCCTTGCGCAAGGTGCTTGCGGCGACGAATACCGGCGGTGTCGACGAAGCGCCAAACCTTTCCGCCAATTTCTACCTGCTCATCGATTGGGTCTCGAGTGGTGCCGGCAAGTTCGTTGACAACTGCGCGTTCGCTTCCAACGGCCTTGTTCAAAAGCGATGACTTACCCACATTTGGTCGGCCAATCAGGGCTACGCGACGAGGTCCACCAACTTCTTGCTTTGCAACGTTGCTGATCTTTGGCAGCACCTTCATCGCGGCGTCGAGCATGTCGGCGACTCCACGGCCGTGCACGGCCGAAACCGGGTATGGCTCGCCTAGACCGAGTGACCAAAGACCGGCAGCCTCTGGCTCTTGGCGTGCATCATCAATTTTGTTACCAACCAGAATTACGGGCTTCTTGCTGGCGCGCAGCATTTTGACGACGCGCTCATCGGTTGAGGTTGCACCAACAGTTGCGTCAACTACGAACAACACGGCGTCAGCTAGCTCAACGGCGATTTCGGCCTGAACTGCAACCGAAAGGTCGATACCCTTGGCGTCTGGCTCCCAACCACCGGTGTCGACGAGAGTGAACTTACGCTCGTTCCACTCTGCCTTGTAAGAAATACGGTCACGGGTAACGCCTGGCTTGTCTTCAACCACGGCCTCACGTCGACCCAGAATGCGGTTTACCAGAGCAGACTTACCAACGTTTGGTCGACCGACAATT
>WLFI01000006.1 GCA_009703845.1 Actinomycetota bacterium | reverse complement strand
TAGTTGACCTTGGTGCCCAGGTTCGTTGGGCATCTTGCAACATCTTCAGCACACAAGACGAGGCCGCCGCCGCAGTGGTGGTTGGTCGCCACGGTTCGGTCACCTCACCTGCCGGTTCACCGGTGTTCGCTTGGAAGGGCGAGAGCCTGCCAGAGTACTGGTGGTGCACCGACCGCATCTTCGACTGGTCTGCCGAAGCTGCAGCCGAAGGCGCCGACTACGTTGGCCCAAACATGATTCTCGATGATGGCGGCGACGCTACTCTCTTGGTTCACAAGGGTCGCGAGTTTGAACTCGCTGGCTCAGTGCCTCCGACCGGCGTCGACGACAGCGAAGAATACGGCGTCATTCTCGAACTGCTTCGCGGCTCGCTTTCTCTAAGCAACGACCGCTTCACTCGAATTGCCAGCGAAGTAATCGGAGTCACCGAAGAAACCACAACCGGTGTTCACCGCCTCTACGAGTTCTTCAAACGTGGCGAACTACTGTTTCCGGGCATCAACGTGAACGACTCGGTCACCAAATCTAAGTTCGACAACAAATACGGCATTCGCCACTCGCTGCCAGACGGCATCAACCGAGCAACCGACGTTCTAATCGGTGGCAAGACGGTCTTCGTGGCCGGATACGGCGATGTGGGCAAGGGTGCGGCCGAAGCCATGGCAGGTCAGGGTGCCCGTGTAATCATCAGCGAGGTTGACCCAATCTGTGCCCTGCAGGCAGCGATGGACGGCTACCAGGTGGCCAAGCTCGAATCAGTTATCGAAACCGTCGACATCTTCATCACCGCAACCGGCAACATGGGCATCATCAAGCCTGAGCACCTAGAGCGCATGAAGCACCTAGCCATCATCGCCAACATCGGTCACTTCGACGATGAGATCGACATGGCCGGCATTGCGCGCATCCGAGGTGTTGAAAAGGTTGAGATTAAGCCTCAGGTTCACGAGTGGCGCATGCCAAACGGCCGTTCGGTGCTCATCTTGAGCGAGGGCCGTCTGATGAACCTCGGTAACGCAACCGGTCACCCGAGCTTTGTGATGAGCAACTCGTTCAGCAACCAGGTGCTCGCGCAAATCGAACTGTTTACCAAAACCGAAAGCTACCCGGTGGGCGTTTATGTGCTGCCAAAGTCGCTCGACGAAAAGGTAGCCAAGCTTCACCTAGCTGCTCTAGGTGTCGAACTAACCGAATTGACCAACGACCAGGCCCGCTACATCGGCGTTTCGGTCAATGGCCCATTCAAGGTAGATCACTACAGGTACTAGGCAAAGAGAACCCATGACCGATAGAAAAAAGATTCTGGTTGTCGAAGACGACCACTTCATGAACGAATCACTGTGCATTTTTCTTGGTAACGCTGGCTATGACACCCTAGGTGTCTTTGACGGAACCTCGGCTCTTCGCGAGTTCGATAACTACAAGCCAGACCTCATCATGCTCGACGTCATGATTCCAGAGCCAAACGGCATCGAAGTTTGCGAGAAGATTCGTGAAACTTCGGGTGTGCCGATTTTCATGCTTACCGCTCTCACCGACAAAGAGGATGAACTGCGCGGCCTCTACGCAGGTGCAGACGACTACATCACCAAGCCTTATGACACCGACAAGATTCTTGCTCGAATCAAAGCGCGTTTTCGCACGGTGTCGGCGCCCGAGGGTGTCACCGAGCTTCGCATCGGCCCGCTGGTTATCGACGTTGCTGGCCACGAAGTTCGTCGTGATGGCGAGCGCATCTCGCTAACCCCACTTGAGTTCAGCCTGCTGCAGACGCTTGCCGAAATGCCGAAGCAGGTTTTCTCTCGCGAAATGCTGCTCGAAAAGGTTTGGGGCTACCAGTACAAGGCAGACACCCGACTCGTCAATGTGCACGTTCAGCGCTTGCGCTCAAAAATCGAAGACGACCCTGAAGATCCAAAGATTGTCGTCACCGAGCGTGGAGTTGGCTACAAGGCGGGCTCAACTTCTTGAATCTTCGAGGCATCGCAAAAGCGGTGATCTCGTACTTCAAGAAATCGCTGCAGGCTCGTTACACCGCCACCACCGTAATTCTCAGTGGTGTGGCGCTGGTGGCCGTTGGTGGCTTTCTCGCTTACTCAATCGGCAGCGGATTATTTGCAACCAGGCTAGATCAGGTAGTCAAAGACTCGGCTCGGTCAGCTAGCGAAGTTCAGAACATTTTCTCTTCGGCCAGCACGACCGACGAAATCGGTTTGCAGTCGATTATGAACTCGATTGTTCCAAACCTCGAGTCGAGCACCACCTCAGAGCCGCGAAGAGTCGCGTTGCTGAGGGCACCTGGGCAACAAGCATCCGTGGTTTTACAAAGCCCAATCTCACTAGACCTTGACACCGCGGTAATTCCCGAAGGCTTGCGAGCCACCGTGCGCAACACCCCGGGCAAGGTTGTCTATCAATCGGTATCGCTTCCGGTGGTGAACGGTGAGCACCCAGCCGTTGTGGTTGGTTCTCAAATCGACATACCGTCTGCCGGCATGTATGAGCTTTATCTGGTTTACGACTTGGTGAGCGCGCAGCAAACTCTTGATTTTGTTCAGAGCACACTGGTTTTCGGTGGCGCGATTCTTATTTTGCTAATCGGTGCCGTGGCCTATTACGTCTCTACTCGCGTGGTTAACCCAATTCGCATCGCCGCCAGTGCCGCCGAAGAGTTGGCCGCCGGAGCGCTTGATCGTCGACTCGCCGAAAAGGGTGAAGACACCATCGCCAACTTGGCCAGATCGTTCAACTCGATGGCCTCGAGCCTTCAGTCTCAGATCGGCGCTCTGAACAAGCTTTCAAAGATGCAGCAGCGATTCGTATCAGACGTGTCGCACGAACTTCGAACACCACTGACCACAATCAAACTTTCGGTTGCAATTCTCGACCAACAGCGCGACGAGCTGCCGCCAAACGCTCTGCGCTCACTAGACACGCTTCAAAGCCAACTCACCCGATTCGATGCCCTGCTCAGCGACTTGCTAGAGATTTCTCGTTACGACGCCGGAGCCGTCACCGCAGAGTTCGAAACCACCGACCTCAACGGCGTGGTTGGCATGGCGCTGGCACACATCGAGCCTTTGGCCTCATCGCGGGCTTGTGAACTTGTTATCGACATTCCGTCGGGGCCGGTGAATGCCGAACTTGATGCTCGCAGAATCGAGCGCGTACTTCGAAACCTACTCTCGAATGCCATCGAGCACGGTGAGGGCAAGCCAATCGAGGTTCACGTTGGTGCTAGCGACACTGCAGTTGCTGTTACGGTCACAGATCACGGCGTTGGCATGAGTCGCACCGAACTCGATCGCGTTTTTGATCGTTTCTGGCGAGCCGACCCGGCGCGCAAACGCACGGTGGGCGGCACCGGTCTCGGGTTGTCGATCGCCACCGAAGATACCAACATTCACAACGGATGGTTGCAGGCGACATCGAAGCCTGGCGAGGGTTCAACGTTCAGGCTCACACTGCCTAGAACCCAGGGCGTGCTTTTCACCCAGTCACCTCTGCCGCTGACGACCAAGAAAGCCGTCGCTAAAAAGGATGGTGCGAATTGATGCGTCGAATCTTCGCCCTAGCCGCGGTTGCAGCGCTTCTAACCGGATGTGCGCAGCTTCCGCGCTCGGGAGCGATCGGTGTCGGACCCGATGTTCAGGTTGAGGCCACCGACGACTATCTTTACTACAGCCCTTCGCTACCAAGCCCGGGTGACTCGCAGCAGCAGATTGTTACCGGATTTCTCAGTGCGGGCAATGGGCCGCAAAACGACTACGAGGTAGCGAGAAGCTATCTCTCGACAAGTTTCAAAGCCGACTGGTCAGCCTCAGACGAGGTTCTTGTGCAGCAGGGTTCAACTTCTTTCGAGTTGCTAGACGTTGCAACCGCTCGAGTCGAACTTCAAGTGAGCGCCACGATCGACGCCAACGGTGTCTATGAAGCCCAATCAGGTGAAGTCAAGCGCTACCTAGACTTCGAACTGGTGCAAGAGTCCGGCGAGTGGCGAATATCGAAAGCGCCAAACCTGACCGTTTTGATTTCGCCTAACTTTTCGGTGTTGTTCAAGCCTTACCAGGTCTATTTCTACGATTCGACTCACCTTTCGCTGGTTCCAGACATCCGCTGGTTCCCATCGAGAACCTCTACTGCCACCGAACTGATGCAGGCGCTGCTAAATGGCCCTAGACCGTGGATGCGCGACGCACTGGCCTGGGACGTTCCAGAGGGCACCAAGCTATCGCTCAATTCGGTGACCATAACCGACGGTGTTGCAAATGTTGACTTCAGCGATGAGTTGCTTGCTGCAGAAGCCCAAGCACTGCGCCACATACAGGCCCAGGTAAAGGCGACCCTGCTGCAAATTCCATCGGTGGAACGAGTGAGAATCACCGTTAACCGCAACGATTTGGGAATCGAAGAGATTCAGGTGCCGATGCCGCAGGTCTACGCACCAGCACCGGTAACACTCGATTCTGATGGCCTCTTTCAAAGCGGCAAAACCAGCGCGGTTTATCTGCCAGCGTCGAGTGCCGCTATGGTCAACGGAGCCAGGGAATTCGCCCTGGATTCGGCATCGAAAAAGCTCGGTTTGGTCACCGAGCTTGGTCTCTACCAAATCAACCTCATCGCAATCGACAAGTCACCTTCGTTGATTGATCTTCGCCCCGGATTGCTTGCTCCGTCTTGGGATAACCGTGGGTACATCTGGTCGGTCGGTTCGGCGACGAACTCGAGTTGGAAAGTGTTTGACTCCGATGGCAATTCCAAACGAATTGACACATCCGTTTTGACCGGTTCTGCGACGACTGTTTTTGGTGTGAGCCCTGACGGTGCTCGAATTGCTGCGTTGCACAAAGGCGCCAAGTCAGGCATCTGGCTCTACCCGATTATTCGAGATGATTCTGGTTTGCCGGTCAAGCTCGGCAACGGTGTTCCGCAACTGAATACCTTCGGCGAACCACTTGCTGTGAGCTGGGCCGATGCTGGCCATTTGGCTGCCCTGGTTACCGACTCGAGCGGTTCGGTGCGCCCGACGGTCATGACTATTGGCGGAACTACCAGGGTTTACACCGCCGTGCCGGGTGCAAGGCAGATTGTTGCGAACCTGAGCGGTCCTTACTTGTTTGTTCTCAAAGACGACGGAACATTGCTTCAATCGCGTAGTTCGGTTTGGAGTGAAGTTCAACTCTCGGTGCGAACAATGCACTTCGCCGGCCACTAGCGCTTTACCGTCACGGTTTTCGCTTTGTAGTTCTCCACAATTCGTCGGCCGCTCTTCGCGGGGTTTTGCCAGCGGTTCATGATTGCCGTGTGCGTTTTGTCGAACTGGTTGAGCTGGTCTTACCCACCAACTGCGTCTTTTGTCGAAAACTTGGCCCGCAAATTTGTGTCGGTTGCAAACCCTCGTGGATGCACGAGCGAGCGACCCCGATCGAACTTCAGTTGCCCGGCCTGAACGGCGTCGCGCTAACTCAGTTCGATGGTTCAGCGGCTGCACTGCTGACTGCAATCAAAGATCACGGCCAGACTTCGCTGCTAGCGCCTGTGGGCCAGGCGATGGGTCGCGTGGTGGCCGCGCGTTATGCCGATATTTCGTCGGTGACGCTGCTACCCGTTCCGTCTTCGCGCGCCTCGGTTCGTCGTCGTGGCTTGAACCTCGGTGCCATGGTCGCTGCTCGGGTATCTCGGCAAAGCGGGTTGCCCGTTAGTCGCGGGCTCAAGCTGGTTCGCGACACCGCCGACCAACGTTCCCTGGGTGCCGAGCAGAGGTTTGCAAACCTGCAAGACAGCATGCGTTTCGAGCCGCAGGGTGAACACGGGTTGGTGATCATTGACGACGTCACGACTACCGGAGCGACCATCCTCGAGGCTTTTAGAGCGGTGCGCGAAGCCGGGGGTCAGGTGCTCGGGTTTGCAACTTTCGCCCACACCAAAAAAGAAATTCAGTAATTCGCGAAATTGGATGCAGAGAATCCAAAACAGGCGTACATTTTCATCACCAAGCAATCAACGTTGATCGATGGAGGAAACAAATGAAAATTCAAATTTCCGCTCACAACCTCGAAATCTCCAGCCGCTTTCATGATTATGTGGCCGATCGCGCACCCAAAATAGAGCATTACGTGCACCAAGAGGCAGACCTGATCATCAAAGTCACCCGGCACGACCACTCAAGAACCGCTGGCCCCGAAGATGAGGTCGAACTGACCACACACTCGGGTGGGCAGGTTCTTCGCTCACATGCGCACGCAGCCGACAAGTTTTCGGCTTTTGACGCCGCCTTCGGCAGGCTCTTAGAGCAGTTGCGTAGAGCCGCAGACAAGCGCAAAGTGCACCGTGGCAGACACGCCCAGCCGGGCACGGCAGAGCTGAGTGCCACTGATTTCAAGGGCTTAGACGTTCACCCAGCCGATGTCGACTTGCTAATCGAACTCGAGAAGCTGGCCAGCTAGCAGAGGCGATTTCTCGCATGGCATAACGCCTAGTTTGGTTCTAGATTCTGGCAGCATTGCCCGCGTCTAAGATTGACTCAAGCCACAAATTAAGGTTTGGAGCACTACTTTGGCATCAATCATCAACAAGTTGCTGCGCGCAGGCGAAGGCCGAGTGCTCAACCGTTTGCGCAACTACACCGCTGCCGTTAATGCACTCGAAGATTCATTCAAAGCACTCAGCGACGATGATCTCAAGAACGAAACCGCCATTCTGCGCGAGCGTTACTCGGCCGGCGAGAGCCTTGACGACCTGCTTCCAGAAGCCTTCGCGGCTGTTCGTGAAGCAGCCCACCGAACCCTAGGCATGCGACCATACGATGTTCAGATCATGGGTGGTGCTGCACTTCACCTAGGCAACATTGCCGAGATGAAAACTGGTGAAGGTAAGACCCTGGTCGCCACCCTGCCCGCATACCTAAACGCAATCGCAGGCCGCGGTGTTCACGTGGTTACAGTGAACGACTTTTTGGCTCAGTATCAGAGCGACCTGATGTCTCGCGTGTTCCGCGCACTTGGAATGACCACCGGTTGCATCCTCGGCGGTCAGAACCCTTCGCAGCGTCGCGACGAATACCTAGCCGACATCACCTACGGAACCAACAATGAATTCGGTTTCGACTACCTTCGCGACAACATGACCTGGCAGTCAAGTGACCTTGTGCAAAGAGGCCACTTCTTCGCCATCGTTGACGAGGTTGACTCGATTCTGATCGACGAGGCTCGAACGCCGCTCATCATCTCTGGTCCTGCCTCGGGCGATGCGAACCGTTGGTTTGCTGAGTTCTCAAAGATTGCCGACACCCTTCAGCCTGTAATCGACTACGAAGTCGACGAGAAAAAGCGCACCATCGGTCTACTAGAGTCGGGCATCCAGAAGGTTGAAGACTACCTAGGCATCTCTAACCTCTACGAGTCGGCAAATACACCGCTGATTTCGTTCTTGAACAACTCGATTCGCGCCAAGGCCTTGTTCAAGCGCGACAAAGACTATGTCGTAATGAACGGCGAGGTTCTAATCGTTGACGAGCACACCGGCCGCATTCTTCCTGGTCGTCGTTACAACGAAGGTATTCACCAGGCGATCGAAGCCAAAGAGGGCGTCGAGGTCAAGGCCGAAAACCAGACTCTGGCTACCGTTACCTTGCAGAACTACTTCCGCCTCTACTCGAAGCTCGCCGGCATGACCGGTACCGCCGAAACCGAAGCTGCCGAGTTCATGAGCACCTACAAACTCGGTGTTGTTCCGATCCCAACCAACCGGCCGATGATTCGCCTCGACCAGTCTGACCTCATCTACAAGAACGAAGAAATCAAGTTCGCCATGGTGGTCGAAGACATCGCTACGCGTCACGCCAATGGTCAGCCAATTTTGGTTGGAACCACCTCGGTCGAAAAGAGCGAATACCTAAGCAAGCTTCTTGCCAAGCGCGGCGTTCGCCACGAGGTTTTGAACGCCAAGAACCACGCTCGTGAGGCCTCGATTGTCGCCCAGGCAGGTCGCCTCGCCGCAGTTACCGTTGCCACCAACATGGCTGGCCGCGGTACCGACATCATGCTCGGTGGTAACGCCGAATTCTTGACCGTGGATGCACTGGCAAAGCGCGGTTTGAATGCCGAAGAAAACCCAGAAGAGTATCAAGCGGCATGGGATGCCGAGTTCACCAAAATCAAAGAGCAGGTGGCTCTAGAAGCCGAGAAGGTTCTTGAAGCCGGTGGTCTCTATGTTCTTGGCACCGAGCGCCACGAATCACGTCGCATCGACAACCAGCTGCGTGGTCGTGCCGGTCGTCAGGGTGACAAGGGTGAATCTCGCTTCTATCTATCGCTCACCGACGATCTGATGCGCCTGTTCAACAGCAACGCAGCAGCTGCAATGATGAACAACCCGAACGTGCCAGACGACACCGCCATCGAGTCGAAGCTGGTTAGCCGCGCGATCGCTAGCGCTCAGTCGCAGGTCGAAGGCCGCAACGCCGAAATTCGCAAGAACGTTCTGAAGTACGACGACGTTCTTAACCGCCAGCGCGAAGCAATCTATGCCGACCGCAAGCACATTCTGGCCGGTGACGAAATCGCCGACCGCGTTTCTGCGTTCCTCGAACAAGTCATCTCAGACGTGGTCGACGTTCACATCGTTGAGCAGTCCGGTAACTGGAACCTCGAAGCCCTTTGGGTCGACTTGGCCAACATTTACCCGATTTCGCTATCTATCGAAGAAATTCTCGAAGAAGCCGGAAGCCGCGCAAAGCTAACCAAGAGATGGCTCGTTGAAGAGATTCTTTCTGACGCAACTCTCGCCTACCGCAAGCGCGAAGAGCAGATCGGCGAAGTTGCGATGCGCGAACTAGAACGACGCGTTGTTCTCTCGGTAATCGACCGCAAGTGGCGAGACCACCTCTATGAGATGGACTACCTCAAAGAGGGAATCGGCCTTCGTGCCATGGCACAGCGTGACCCGTTGGTCGAATACCAGCGCGAGGGTTACACCATGTTCCAGCAGATGATGGGTTCGATTCGCGAAGAGACCATCGCCTACCTATTCAACCTGGATGTTCAAGTGCAGCCGGTCGACGAAACTCCAGACGACGAGCTCACCTATTCGGCTCCTGGTGAAGATGGTCAGACCGAGGTTCTAGACGCCGAAGGTCAGCCGGTTCAAGCGCAAAAGCCACAACCGCGTCAGGCGCCAACCAACCCTGCCCAGAAAAAACCTGAACAGGGTGGTCAGGGCTCTTCATTCTTCAAGCGTCAATAACCCTTCGCTTTAGAGAATCGAAACCGCCGTTGCCAGCCAGCGGCGGTTTCGGCTTTCTAGCCGAATGGCCACGGCGCGGGTGCGAATCGATGATGAGAGCAGAACCACCGACTGAATGACCCCAGGTTTGTTGCTCTCTTGGTGCAGGTTGCGAACTACTAGATTTGGGCGCTCGATGCGCGATCCCGAATCGGCACGAGACTTAGCCGCCCTAGCTGCACGGTCGCGCAGTTTCAGATAAATGTTTTCGCTGAGCATCGGGCTCAACTGTTCCACGGTGCGCACCCCTGCCAAAACCTCAACGACAGCAGGAGCGATGAATTTCAACTGCTCGGTTGCATCCGGAAGGTTTTCGAAATCTTCAAAATCCTCCTGAAAAATGTCTCTTTGCATACCCCCATTACCTTTCTTGTTATTGGTGACTACTTGCGTAGTTTCTAAAAAATAGACCGAAACAGTTCCATTTGGGAGGGCTGTGGATAACTTTTTCTTCAATGTCTGTGCTGGCATTGTGAGCCCATGAAAGAACTGGATGCGCTATTTCGCGATCTCGAGGCAGGCCTGTTTTTGCAGGGCAGATCGCAACCGTCATTTGAAAAGCAAGACGTGACAGAAACTCAACTGACCGCTGGTTTGCTTAGCCTCACATTCGATCGACGCCGCTTTGAGCCCGTCCAAGCGTTGATCGGACGAGATTTTGTTGCGTGGGCGGATGCGCAGGGCATGTACATCGTGCCTGGTCGCCTCGCGAGCATCCGCGTAGATAAACGGCAACGAGCACAGCGTGGCGAGCTACCGAGTTTTGCCATTCAACACAAGCTCACTTTGGCGAAATACCTGCGCCGTCTTACCGGCCAATCCGTTCAGCTAGAAATGGCCCGTGCGCAGAATCTGGCTGGCACAATTCGCGGGGTCAAAGGCGCGTTTGCACTTATCGAGTTGGGGTCTGCAATCGCTTTCGTTGACACCTCAAGCATCACGCGCATTACCCTGCCTGTGCACAACTTCAGCGAGAGGCTCGAAAAAGGGCTCAGATAGAGAGAAGAATCTGGAGTGATGCATGACGAATCTGCGCCTTAGAAAGCCACGGGCGAGCAAGCGGCTGAACCGAATCGGTTTGGCGATCGCGTTGGTGCTGGCCGTGGGCTTTGGCGCGGTCAGATTTTTTGGGTTCGGCCAACCCATGTTGCTAGTCGCGAGCAAAACCATCGTGGCGGGCGACCTGCTAACCGCCGATAACACCAGCCTCGAGCCCGCCGACCTGCTGGGTGAGCAAACGCCATACCTCAGCCAACTTGCCCCGCCAGAATCATTCGCGACCGCAACCATCGCAGTGGGTGAACTCGTTCCAAAACGGCTGCTGGCCGATAACTCGGTGGCCACGATGGTTTCGATCACGCTCGAGTTGTCTGGCCCGTTGTCGTCAACAGTGGTTGAAGGTCGGCAGGCCGATTTGTGGAGCGCCGGTGGCAACAACTTCGACTCACCCGCCTCGCCACGGATGCTCGCCGCACAGGTGATCGTGCGCTCGATAGTCACCTCAACCGCACTCTCGAAAACCACCACGACCGTCGAACTTGCGATAAATCCCGAGTATCTCGACTCCGTGCTGGCGGCTCAGGCGGCGAAGCAATACCTCACTCTGGTAGCGGTTGCTTGAGCCCCGAAACTCGAACGCAGAAGGTTTCGACCAGGTTGCCGTTTTCGAACATCACTAGCCAGAGCCAGACGGTTCGACCGCGCATTGCTGCATTTTGGTCACCACCCGGGTCGGTTGGTCGCACAACCACCGCTCTAAATGTTGCCGCGTGCGCCGCCACTAGCGTTCGAGTTCTTCTGGTCGATCTTGATTTTGTGTCTCCATCGGTTGCACTATTGGCTGCCAACCAAGATTTGCCTTCGCTCTCTACCGTGCTGCACCACCACCAAATCACCCAGAAGATTGACGAGGCGTTCTTGCAAGAGTTTGCCCCTCATTTCTCTGGTTCACGCAAAGACTTTCGGGTGGTGGCTGGGCTGTCACGGCAAGAACGTTGGCCCGAGATAAAAGCTCAGTTGTTGCAAAGCCTGTTTCACGAACTCTCCCCATTTATCGACCTGATTCTGTGTGATCTTCAGGCGAGTTCGCACAGGTCGTTGGGCGTCAACGCAGTCGCGCGAGGCATCCTCGCCGAGGCTGACTCGGTGGTTGCTCTGGCAAACGCCAATCCGTTAGGTCTGGCCCGTCTTCTGCGCGAGATTCACGATTTGCGGGAACTTCGCCAAAGCGCTGAATCAATCAACGTGGTTTTCAACCGGATGAGCACCAAAGCGCCCGAACCGCCAGAGGCGGCTGCGTTCGTCGAGCTCACCAAGATGCCACAACCTCTGACCATCCGCGACGACTACGACGCATTCGAGTTGCTCGTTGCCAGTGCATCCACGAAAGCAACCTTGCGCAAGCGCTCGGCATACAAGACCGACATCCAAGCGCTCACAGACAAAGTGCTGGGGCTCTAAACTCGAAACGTGTCTACGCTCAGTGAACTAATCAAGAAGCATGGCGCCGTATCGAACGGCGACATGGAGTGGTTTCACCTGCTCGTAGCCGACTGGCAGATTGTTGCCGACATGACGTTTGCCGACCTCGTTCTCTGGGTGCCAAATCAGGCGGGGGAGTTCATCGCCGTATCGCACGCTCGCCCATCGAGTGCCGCCACCATTTTCTACCGCGACATAAGCGGTGAAGCACCCAGAAAACCGTGGGATGCACAGATCAAAAAAGCCTTTTCAACCGGCGCCGAAACTGCCATCACCGGCTCTGACTCGTTCGACGGCGTGCAGGTTCGCTTCGCAGCCATACCGGTTCGTCGCCCGCAGAGCGCAAAGTCACAAGAAGTTGCGTTGCAGGCAATCGCCGTGGTCACTGTTCACAACAACGTGAGCGAGAGTCGCGACCCTTCAAAGTTGCAGATCAACTATCGCGACTGCGGCAATGCTCTGCTCTCGATGATCTCTGATGGCTCATACCCCGAACGTGACAACCACACGGGTCCAAATCGCGGTGCGCCGCGAGTCAACGACGGCCTCATCAAGCTCGACGTCGATGGCACCGTGCAGTTTGCTTCGCCAAACGCTCTCTCGGCGTTCAACCGCCTTGGGGTGACTGGTGAGCTGGTGTCAAAGCCGCTGGCCGAATCGGTGAGCGTGGCTTTGAAGCTCAAACTTAGGACCGACGAAGACTTGGCCCTGGTGCTCACGGGCCGCGCCCCTTGGCGAACCGACCTCGGGTCGCGCAACCTCACGCTTTCGGTTCGAGCCGTTCCACTTCGGCGCAACGGTGAACGCTACGGAGCCATCGTGCTCTGTCGCGACGTTACCGAACTGCGTCGCCAAGAACGTGAACTAATCACCAAGGATGCGACGATCCGCGAGATTCACCACCGGGTGAAGAACAACCTGCAGACGGTTGCCTCATTGCTGCGCATCCAGTCTCGAAGAAGTGATAGCCCTGAAGCTAAGGAGTCACTCGAGCAGGCCATGCGTCGAGTTTCGGCGATTGCCCTCGTGCACGACACCCTGTCTGCGGGTTTGACCCAAGACGTCAACTTTGACGAGGTGTTCGACCGAGTCATGATGTTGGCGTCAGAAGTTGCGGCCAGCCACGGCACATCGGTGCGCAACCTGCTCGACGGAAAGTTCGGTCAACTTAAGGGCGAGATTGCCACGCCTTTGGCCGTTGCGCTCACCGAGATTGTTACCAATGCGGTAGAACACGGCCTCGAAGGTCGAAGCGGTGTGGTTCACGTGAATGCCGAACGAAAGCCCAAGAAGTTGAGCATCACAATTTCTGACAACGGCAAAGGCCTCAAAGGCGGCATTTTGGGCGAAGGTTTAGGAACCCAAATTATTCGCACGCTCGTTGAAGGCGAACTTAGGGGGAGTATCAAATGGTTCTCGCCTCACGAGGGTGGAACCAGAGTTGTTATCGAGCTACCGATTTAGCCAGCGCGACGTGCGCGAGCGTATTTGCGCTTGAGCGACTTGCGCTCGTCTTCGCTCAGACCGCCCCAAACACCAGAGTCTTGGTTTTCTTTGATGGCGTATTCAAGACAGCTGCTAGAAACTGTGCACTCGCGGCAAACCGACTTAGCCTGTTCGATCTGCTCAGCTGCAGGGCCCGTGTTACCTACCGGAAAGAAGAGTTCTGGGTCTTCGGTGAGGCAACGTGCTTCGTTGAGCCACTGCATGTCCATG
>WLFI01000059.1 GCA_009703845.1 Actinomycetota bacterium | reverse complement strand
TTGCAGCAACCAGTTGCACATCACCCGCTTCGACCGATGGTAAAAGCGAGTCTTGTTGGGATTTTGTAAACCGATGAATTTCATCGAGAAACAGAACTGTCTTTGAGCCGTAGAGAGCATTTTTCTTGGCTTCGTCAACAACCTCACGAACCTCTTTTACGCCGGCAGAAATGGCACTCAACTGGCGAAATGCAGAACCTCGAGAAGTTGCGATGAGTCTGGCGAGAGTTGTCTTACCCACGCCAGGTGGTCCCCAGAGAATGAGACTGGTGGACGCCGCGTCTTTATTCTCAATAACCCGGCGTAATGGCGTCCCCTCTTCTAGCAACTTGCTTTGCCCAATAACATCTTCAAGGCGCTCAGGCCTCATTCGCGCCGCAAGGGGCATTGGACTTAGAAATCGCTCTCGGTTCACCACTCTTGAAACTTTATCTCTTGATGGTCTGTCGGCTTGGCTTGTATAGACTTGTTCAGGTTCTAAGACGGAGGAATTTTGGCCAAGCAAGTAAAGCTATCAAAGGCGGCTGCCGAGCGCATCAAGAATTACGAAGTGAAGACGATTGCCGAAAATGACACTCGCACCACTCGCAAGAAAGACAATCGGAACTCGATTCTGATCTCTTTGGTGGCAGTGGTCGTTGCCGTTGCGGCTCAGTTCACCTACTTCTCAGCAGGTCCCGGCAGTCTCACCGCCACGCCGACGACAACTCCCACTTCAAGCCCGACTTCATCAAACTCGGTGAGCGTGCCTGATGCTTCGATCTCAGAAAACCGTGAGTGGACCGGTTCGATGACTCTAAATGCGACCAAGATGGACTTTATAGTCGATGGTAAGAACGCACCGCAAGCAGCCGCAAATTTCATCAGCCTTGTCAAATCTGGCTTCTATGAAGGCGTTACTTGCCACAGATTGACCACCGCTGGAATCTATGTTCTTCAGTGTGGAGATCCAGATGCAACTGGAGCCGGTGGCCCGGGCTATGAATTCGGCCCTATCGAGAACGCCCCCGAAGACGCGAATTACGGCGCTGGAGTTCTAGCCATGGCTAGACGTGGCGGCGACGGCAACAGCCAAGGCTCACAGTTCTTTATCGTTTACTCGAACTCGACTATCCCAAGTGACGGCGCTGGTGGTTACACCGTGTTCGGGCGTCTAACCGATGGTCTTCAAGGAGTTCTAAGCGTTGCAGCCAAAGGTGTCGAGGGTGGAGCATCCGATGGCAAACCCGTTTCACCAGCAGTTCTAACCAGCCTCTCAGTCAAGTAATCGACAGGAACAAAACAGATGAGCACAACCCCATTTGGCCACGCAGACAGTGACGGCAACGTATTCATCGTTGAAGCTGGAGTTGAGCGAAAAGTTGGGCAGATGCCCGGCAAATCGGCTGAAGAGGCTCTGTCTTTCTTCATGCGCAAGTTTGATGACCTCGCCACTCAAGTGAGAATTCTCGAGCAGCGAGTTGCTGGCGGGGCAGACATCGAGAGCGTTGAGAAATCACACGCCAAAATCTCTGGTGAACTGGTGGGGGCGAATGTAGTTGGCGACCTCGAAGCGCTTCAAAAGCGTGTCGCTGCTCTTGTGCCAGCGTTTGACAGCCTTCGCGAGGCCAAAAAGGCCGCCAGCGCGGCGGCCTCAGCAGAGTCTCTCGCTAAGCGCGAAGAGCTTGTGACTAAGGCTGAGGCGCTCGCCAACGCCGATCACTCTAAGACCATTTGGAAAACCGCGAGCGTAGAGTTTGCTGCGTTGTTTGACGCGTGGCAAGCAAGTCAGAAGAGCGGCGCTCGGGTTGCTAAGGCAGAAGCGGATGCCCTCTGGAAGCGTTTCAGCGCTGCCCGTACCAAGTTCGAATCAGCCAAGCGAGCATTTTTCGCGCAGGCAGACGCTGCAAGCAAAGAGGCAAAGTCGAAGAAGGTTGCACTGGTTGAGGCTGCTGAAAAGCTCGCTACCTCCTCAGATGACAAATCTGCAGAATATCGCAAACTACTAGACGCCTGGAAGGCATCTGGTCGATCAAATTCGAAGGCCGATGACACGCTATGGCTACGATTCAAAGCCGCTGGTGACATTGTTTACCAAGCTAAAGCCGCTAAGAATGCTGAAATGGCGCAAGATTTCGCCGCTGCCAAGACAGCAAAACTAGCCCTTTTAGAAGAGGCTAAGAAGATTGACCCGGCTAAAAACTTGGCCGACGCGAAACGGGCACTTGCCGACATCCAAAAGCGATGGGAAAAGGCTGGCAAGGTAGCTCGAGAAGACATGCGTAGCTTGGAAGACGGCATTAAGTCGGTCGAGAAGCGAGTTCGAGAATTTGAAAGTGAACAGTGGCGCAAATCGGATCCTGCGACCAAAGCCCGAACCAACTCCGTACTCGAGCAGCTCGAAACCTCGATTGCGAAACTTGAGTCCGAGCTAACCGCGGCTCAAGCATCCAAGGATGCTCGAAAAATAGAATCGGCTAAACAAGCACTCGATGCACGCAAGGCTTGGCTTGAAGTGGTGAAGGCCTCGGCCTAATTCGAATTCTTCACTCGATAAACGTCATAGACGTTATCGATTCTTCTGACTGCATTAAGCAGGTGTTCCATAACACCGGCGTCTCCCATCTCGAAGACAAATCGGCTTAGAGCCACCTTGTCGGCGCGGGTCGATACGCTCGCCGAAAGAATGTTGACGTGGTGCTCAGACAAAACTCGAGTCACGTCTGAGAGCAATCCACTTCGGTCAAGAGCTTCGATTTGAATGTGCACTAGAAAAAGACTCTTACCGCTAGTGGCCCAAGTGACGTCCATCATTCGATCTGGCTGACGCTTGAGGTCGACAACGTTTCTACAGTCTGACCGGTGAACCGACACTCCACTCCCCCTGGTTACGAAGCCGACGATTTCATCTCCGGGAACGGGCGTGCAGCATCGCGCTAACTTTGCCATAACATCGGCATCTCCCCTGACCAAGATGCCCGAGTTGTCGGCGCGTGCTCGGTCAGCTGAGGAGCGGGTTGGAACGGTGAATACTGGTTCAGTTTCTTCATCATCGTCTTGAAGAGTTGAAACCAGGCGTTCAACAACTGCTTGGGCAGAATTGTGACCCTCGCCAATTGCGGCATACAGGGCTTCGACACCTTCAAGCTTTAGCTCTGATGCGACCTTCACCAGGCCTTCGCCTTGCATCAACCTCTGTAGAGGAAGATTTTGCTTGCGCATAGCCTTGGCAAGTAGGTCCTTTCCATGTTCGATGGCATCGTCACGACGCTCAGCGCTGAACCAACCCTTGATTTTGCTCTTTGCTCGCGGAGACTTTACGAATCCAAGCCAGTCTTTGCTTGGCGATGCTTCAGTGCTCTTCGAAGTGAAGATTTCTACGACATCACCAGATACCAGCGCGGTCTCAAGAGGCACTAGGCGTCCGTTCACCTTTGCACCCATCGTGCGATGCCCGACTTCGGTGTGAACGGCGTAGGCAAAATCGACAGGCGTTGCATCAAAAGGTAATCCGATGACCTTGCCCTTAGGCGTGAACACGTAAACCTCTTTAGCACCGATCTCAAAGCGAAGTGAGTCCAAGAACTCCTTGGGGTCTTGAGTGTCAGCTTGCCAATCGGTCAGGTGCTTTACCCAAACCAGGTCTTCTTCGTTATTCTCGGTTCGCCCGGCCAGTTCCTTGTACTTCCAGTGCGCAGCAACACCAAATTCTGCTCGCTGATGCATTTCTTGGGTTCTAATCTGTATCTCAACCGGACGCCCCTTCGGGCCGATTACTGTCGTATGAAGCGATTGGTAGAGGTTGAACTTAGGCATGGCTATGTAGTCTTTGAATCGCCCGGGCACCGGGTTCCATCGAGCGTGAATTGCTCCTAGAACTGCGTAACAGTCTCTAACCGAGTTGACGATGACGCGGATGCCCACCAGGTCGTAGATGTCGTCGAATTCGCGACCTCTCACCACCATCTTTTGGTAGATGCTGTAAAACTGCTTCGGGCGACCATCCACTTTGCCCTTGGTTTTGATATCTTTGAGGTCTTCTTCGATTGACCCGATTACGGAATCTATGAATTCGTCGCGCTTTGGAGCTCGTTGACTTACGAGATTGACGATTTCTTCGTAAACCTTTGGGTACAGCACCGCAAAGCTCAAATCTTCAAGTTCTGATTTGATGGTGCTGATACCAAGGCGGTGTGCCAGCGGGGCATAGATTTCGATGGTTTCCTGAGCTTTGCGCCTTGCCGATTCAACCGGAACGAAGCCCCAGGTTCTCGCGTTGTGCAGGCGGTCAGCGAGTTTAATGACCAGCACGCGGATGTCACGAGACATTGCGACCACCATTTTGCGCACGGTTTCCGCCTGCGCAGCATCGCCAAACTTAACCTTGTCGAGTTTGGTTACTCCATCGACCAACATCGCGACTTCATCGCCAAAGTCCGCTCGCAACAAATCGAGGGTGTAATCGGTGTCCTCGACCGTGTCGTGAAGCAGAGCCGCGGCAAGAGTTACGGGGCCAATTCCAAGATCTGCCAAAATTCGTGTGACCGCGAGGGGGTGAGTAATGTAAGGCTCGCCAGATTTTCGCAGCTGACCCGTGTGAGCGAGGTCTGCCGCTACGAAAGCGCGCTCGATAAGTGAAAGGTCAGCTTTTGGGTGATTAGATTTGACCACCTTAAGAAGCTCAGAAACCTCAGTCGAATAAGCTGTCGAGCGGCTGAATAGGCGCGAAAGACCGCTTCGTAGCGCACCGATACTTCCGGTCTGCGTCGAATCGCTCATTGAACATCCTCTTATTCGAACTGCTTAAAGCCTAAACCCCTCAGAGTTTATCTCTGGAGGGGTTTGGCGTTGATGCTGAATCTAGCGTGCGGCGACGACCTTAGTAGCAGCCTTCGAGAACTTGGATTCGCCCTCGCGAAGCTGAGAGTACAACGGGGCAGCAATAAAGATTGTTGAGTATGTGCCAACGATCATGCCGATGAACAAAGCGAGTGAGATGTCCTTCAGCGTTCCCGCTCCCAAGAAGAATGCACCAATGAACAGAATTGCGGCTACAGGAAGTACGGCCACGATCGTGGTGTTGATTGAACGCACCAAGGTCTGGTTAATCGCCAGGTTTACGCGCTCTTTGAATGTTGCGGTCTCGCTGAATTCAACTTCTTCGGTGTTCTCTCTGATCTTGTCGAAGACAACCACAGTGTCGTAAAGCGAGTAACCAAGAATGGTCAAAAAGCCAATTACAGCTGCTGGTGTAACTTCGAAGCCGAGCGCCCCATAGATGCCTGCGGTTGCAATCAAGTCATGCGCTAGGGCTGCCATCGCCGCAACCGACATTTTTACTGTTCGGAAGTACAAGGCCATTAGCACCGCAGCAAGAGCCATGAACCACAGCAAGCCAGCTATTGCTTTGCCTGTGATCTCATCTCCCCAAGAAGCGCCGATGAAGGAGCTTGAAACATCAGCCGATTCAACGCCGTAGGCCTTTGCAAGAGCCGAACGCACAGTTTCAGATGCGTCGTCCGACAAAAGCTCTGTCTG
>WLFI01000058.1 GCA_009703845.1 Actinomycetota bacterium | reverse complement strand
TGCAGTCGCCCCTAGCCACAATTACAAGTGGATGTTCGGCACCTGCCGTGAGCTTATGAAGCATTTCCTAAGTCTAACTTTCTAACTTTCAGGCCTGAGGCTAGGCGCTCAGGGTGAAAGCATTTTGTTGAGACTTGTTTACTCTGTTGCCGGCGCAGCGGTTGGCGTAGGCAGGCCCTTCGAAATAAAAGCCAGGGCTTCTGCACGCACGGTGACAGGTAGCGATGCAACCAGAGTCAACGAGCCCTGAGAGTCCTGACGAAGTAGGTAGCGAGCTGTCGCGCGCGCGCCAAGGGTGTCTTCGCCGTGAAGGCTCAGATAGACCGGGTAGATGATCTGGTAAGGCGCTGGAGCTTCGTCGAAGCCCACCGGTGGAACGAGCTTAGCCATGAAGTCGATGGCTACCGTGAGCGCGGTCTCGGTCTTAGTGACCTTCCATTGAGACGATGCCGTTTGAATCGACATCATGTCTGGAGTTGCACCGAAAGGATACTTTTCAGCATCGACCAGCAGGTTTGCGGGCATCGGGGTAACCATGGCGACGTTGCTAAGGGCGGTGAACACAGCACCAGGCACGAAGGCAACCGAACCTTCGGGAAGATTTTCGTAGTCAGCAACCGACACCGATGCACGTGCATCCAGGTCTGCGTTCAAGTCTTTACCGGCGTACTGCTTGTACCAAACCTTGAGTGCGGCAACCGCATCGAGTTGGGTGACTGGAACAAAGGTCAGGGGGCCTTCTAGCGGTGCTTGGCCGGCGTTATCGGCGAGGATGCTCGGATCGTTCCAGCTCGTAATCGAACCGTCGATGATGCCCTGAATGGTCGCTGGGCTGAACAAAGCGGATGCACCAGCGGCAGAGGTAATAACAAACACACCAGACTCGACTGCATAAGGCACCGAGGCATAAGCAAAGTCGCCCGGCCCCGCCTGGCTGTTGCTGCTGGCAACGAGCTGTGCCTGAGTTTGATCAACGAGCGTGTAGCTCATGCCTGGGCAATTCATGGTGAGGTTCTCGGCGAGAAATGGAGCACCTTCGGCGACTTCTTCGCTGAAGAATGCCGGCACGTCGCCTTCGACACAGGTGAAAGACGCTTCGGCAAGAGCAGCGAGGGCTTCGGGTGGCATTGGAGGGTCACACGCGGTTAGCAGCGGTGCGATTAGCAGCAGTGCTGCCACAGCCTTTACCGATTTGTATGATTTCTTCACAAATGCCTCTCGTGCTCTTTCTATTCTTATCCAGAAACAGTGTTTGGGAGTAAAGGCCAAGGCCTCTACTCCCAAACTACCGTTTGCTAAATGACTACTTGACTGTGTTTAGAATCGCGTAGGCCTTGGTGCGGATTGCGCCCTGGATTGGGGTGTAACCCAAGCCGTACGATACCGATGGGCCACAGGTTGCCAAGGTGTACTGAAGGAACTTCTTGACGGTTGCACCCTTTACGCTCACGGTCTTACCAGTGGTGTTTACGATCGCGTAGGTAATCAGGGTTGCGTTGTAACCACCGTTGACCGACTTGGTCCAGTCGATGTCAACGTTTCCGTTTGCCTTCACAGCTGAGTCTGCTTGTGCGTTCAAGAAGGTTGCCGAGCGCTTTGCATCTGCTGCGTAGTACTGACCGTTCTGGTTGCGAAGAAGTGCAACCTTTAGACCGGTTGCATCCTTTAGGTCAAGGTAACCGATCGAACCGGCAGTTGCGTTGATACCGGTCTTTAGGTTTGAGCTAGATGAGTATGCGTTACCGCGAGGAGTCGCGTCACCAGTTGCTTCTGACCAGTCTGAGCTCTGGGTGAAGTTGCTGGTGGTCGACTTTAGGTAACCAGAGAAGTTGAAGCTGGTGCCCGAACCGGCGGTGCGGTAAGCAGGGGTGATGGTCTTCGAGGCAAGACGGTTCAGAGCGGTCTTCACGGTGTTTACCTGAATCGCAAGAATCTCTGCGTGATTCCAAGTGGTGATGCTGCCCTTGTAGATCTTCGCAAGAAGTTCTGGGGTCATCTTTAGGTTGGAGATTGGCAGGTTGTAGGCAATGGCGATTGGGCCAGAGGTCACTGCAACATACTTGGCGCCCGATGGCAAGTTGTCGCCGTTGGTGTTCGAGTAGATGAAGTCGGTTCCGCCCATGTCGTAGGTGCCAAGACGGAAGTTGTCTTTACCGGTCTGAGAAGCGTTCTTGGTGTAGGTAACGCTGCCGGCGGTTGGGTTAGCGGCAGCAAAGTTGGTGGCACAGGCCTGAATGATTCCACCTGCGAATGATGATCCTCCGCTGACGATGTCTGATGCCGAGGCTGCGTTAGCTGCAGGGGCACCCATCAGGGCAGATGCGACGAATGCAATCGAGGCTACTAGGCCTACTGACTTACGCATTTCTTTCTCCTTAGATTCGTTTTGTTTGAAGTAACACGAATAGTTGACACACCGAAGGTGACAAACGTGTACACGCAAACTGTATTTTTGGTGAACGACTGGTGAAAACCTAGCCGAAGTGACCGTTGACGTAGTCGTTGGTGCGCGGGTCTGTTGGGCGGTTGAAGACGTCTTCGGTCTTACCAAATTCAACGACGCGACCAGGCATGCCGTCTTCGGCCAAGAAGAACGCGGTTTGGTCTGCCACGCGCTGAGCCTGCTGCATGTTGTGAGTCACGATCACGATTGTCATGCTCTCTGAGAGCTCAACGATGGTCTCTTCGATGCGTCGGGTCGAGCCCGGGTCAAGAGCCGAGCAAGGCTCATCCATCAAGATGACGTCTGGCTCCATGGCTAGCGATCTTGCAATGCAGAGTCGCTGCTGTTGGCCACCAGATAGCGAGGTGGCTGGGTCACTTAGGCGATCTTTGGCTTCATTCCAGATGGATGCGCGGCGCAGTGAAGTTTCGACAATCTCGTCTGCGTTGTAGCCGCGACGACCAGAAAGCTTGAGGCCCGAGAGCACGTTCTCGCGAATAGACATTGTCGGAAACGGGTTTGGCTTCTGAAAAACCATGCCGATTTTTAGTCGAACGGTAATTGGATCGACCTCTGGGTTGTAGATGTCTTGGTCGTTGAAAAAGACTTTGCCGGCGAACCCTGCGCCCGGAATGAGCTCGTGCATGCGGTTCAGTGTGCGAATGAAAGTCGATTTGCCACAGCCAGAGGGGCCGATTAGCGCGGTGACCTGGTTGACCGGGAAAGTAAGTGAAACATCACGCAGAACGTGTCTTTCACCAAACCAGACGTTCACATCTTCAGAACGCAGGTGCGCATTCGCGATTTCGAGATTAGTCATTCTTAGCTACCTTCTTAGGTTTTTTCTTGACGGATGCAGATCTGGTTGCCATGCGAGCGGCGCTGAAGATGATGGCCACAAAAATGAGGATGACCAGAGCAGCGCCCCATGCACGCTGCAGGCTGGTGTCGTTGGCCGAATCGAGGTTTTGGTAAATGTAGGTCGGTAGCGCAGCCATTGATTCGAGCGGGTTGAGAACCGTTGAGTTCGCGTAGTTCACGGTTAGCAGCAGCGGTGCGGTTTCACCGATGATACGGGCGATACCCAGCAGAACGGCGGTGATGATTCCAGACTTGGCGGCCGGCAGCGTGACGCTCAGAAAACTGCGGTAGGCCGGGGCGCCGAGCGCAAGAGCGCCGTTGCGAAGTTCAACCGGAACCAGACGCAAGGCCTCTTCTGCAACACGCGTGACCGTAGGCAGCATCAGCGGAATCAGCGCCAACGAGCCAAGCCATCCGGCGTACTTGCTGAAACCGCTGGTGATTAGCGCTGCGTAAACGAACAGACCGGCAACCACCGAAGGTAGTCCAGACATTGCCTGAACCAGCGTGCGAACCGCACCCTTTGTTTTCGATGTAGTTTCGGTGAGATAAACCGCCAGGGCAATTCCCAACGGAACAGTCACAGCGGTCGTGATGCCTACGATTATGAAGGTTCCGAGCACCGCGTGACCCACGCCACCATACTCCAGAGAGGTTGTCGGTGTGATGTAAACGTTGTTCTGCGAAATGAACTGCGGGCTGAGTGCCTTGAAACCTTCGGTGATCACCGAGTAGAGAACAGACATCAGCAAAACGCCGACCAAGCTGCTAAAGAAGATTGTAAAAATTACCAAGCCGGCATCGGCGATGCCTTTTTTGCCGTAAATACGAAAACCCACAGCGCCTGCCGACAAGACCTGAAGCGGCAGAAACATTGTGAGCATTGCGATGGTGCCGTCAATCTGAAAACCAAACGTGATTGCGAGCACAACGATGGCCGGCGCAACAGAGGCTAAGATCAGCGCTCTGGTTTGCTTCGGATTCTTGATCTGCCAAGGGCTCTTTTCTGGCCTTGGCAGAGCCGCCGTTTCAATCGGTGAAGTGGTCAACTTACTTCCTCCAAGGCTGGGCTTTGGCCACGATTACGGCAGCCAGCCAGTTAATCAAAAGTGTGATGACGAAAAGCACCAGGCCGGCCGCGATTAGCGCCTTGACCTCTTCAGGCGAAGCCGCACCGAAGAACGACACAATCATCGAAGCAATCGAGCCTCCGCGGCTCTCAACAACCTCGACCCAGTTGATTTCAAACGACAGGTTTAGCACGAAGAAGATTGCCACCGTTTCACCAAGCGCGCGGCCGAGGCCAAGCAGTGCACCGCCGACGATTCCTCCAGACGAGGTAGGCAGAATCACCTTCATGAAAGTGGATGAACGGCTAGCGCCAAGCGCGGTTGCAGCGTTGATCACGTCTCGATCGAGCTGGCTAAAGATTTCGCGGGTAACCGAAGTGATGATTGGAACAATCATTACTGCAACAACCCAACCGGCGATAAACGGGCTGTTCACGAAGCTGCCCGAGGTGTTGTTAAAGAAGGGTATGAAACCTAGGTTTTCGTTGAGGAGCTTGGCCCAGTGCGCGGCGACAGGCGTGAAAACACCGACACCCCAGAGACCGATAACAATCGATGGAATCGCGGCCAGTAGGTCGACGACCATCGTGGCGATCTTGGCGATCTTGCTGTTGGCCAGGAATTCGATGAAGTAGGCTGCCGCGATTGCCATAGGAACAGCCAGCAACATTCCGTTTACTGCGATCAGTAGCGAGCCCCAGAGCATGGGTCCGATTTGAAAGACCAGGTTCTCTGGGTCTGCGGCACTCCACTGGCTTCCGAAGACGAATGCGGGACCCTGCTGCGCCAGGGTGTCCCATGACATGAAGAGCAAGTAGCCAAGAATCAGGGCAACGATTAAGACCGCTCCGACTGCGGCCGATCTCGCGATGCCATAGAAAATCTTGTCTTGAATCAAGTGTGGTTTGAGTGCAAGTCGCCGCTTTGGCGGCACAGGCTTGGTTAGGTCATCCGAAGCAACACTCATGCCTTCAAGTCTGGGCAAATCGGGTAAATGTTGGCTATGACAAAGGTTAACGGAAGGTGAATTACACCGAGCATCCGAGCTTCAAACTGGGTGTCAGCCTGCATGTTTGGAGCAACACCTCGGCATGGGCGACAATGTAGCCATGCAGAGTGAATACGATGTCGTGATTGTTGGCGGCGGGCATAACGGCCTGACCGCTGCCGCTTACCTAGCCAAGGC
>WLFI01000057.1 GCA_009703845.1 Actinomycetota bacterium | reverse complement strand
GCTCTACCAACTGAGCCACATCCGCATTTGTTCTTTCGAACGACTGCAACTCTAACCCAAACTAGGCTTTTTGCGCAAACCGCCACGCACCGATGTTCCACTTGATAGCCTGAGAGTAATTAGGGCGTATGGCGTAGTGGTAGCGCGCTTCCTTCACACGGAAGAGGTCACTGGTTCGATCCCAGTTACGCCCACGTGAACTTCAAAATCGGCGAAAACTCCCTTTGGGAATTCGTGCTGGCCTACTTCTGGACCATCATGCTGTTTGCCCTATTCGCGGGAACGATTGTTGTGGCAATCGCGACTTTGGTCGGAAACATCCGCGATAAATGGCCCTATTACGACAAGGCACGCAAACGCAAGGTGATTAGAAACCTAGTTGTTTTCTTCGGGCTAATTGGTCTATTTATCTATCTTGGTTCTGCGATGTAGCTAGCCGCGCCAGGTCCATCTCGGGTCTGTCTCGCTATAAGCGGTTTCACCGTGAATTACTCTGTCGACACCGGCTATTTCATCTGTGCTCTTGACCCTGAAACCAAAAGTCTTCTGAACCAGCATCGCGCTGATCCAAGCCACCGCGAATGACCAAACCCCGACAATCGCGACACCGGCAGCCTGTTTGCCTAATTGAGTTGGATCACCCGTGAACAACCAACCGACCTTTTCCCCAGCGATTCCGATAAACAGAGTGCCGACTATTCCGCCCACCAAGTGGATACCGACAACATCGAGTGAGTCGTCAAATCCGAGCTTCCACTTAAGCTCTACAGCCAAAGCGCAGACGACACCCACGATGAGCCCGAGCACCAGGGCCCAGACGGGGTTCAGGTAAGCGCAAGACGGCGTAATGGCAACTAGGCCGGCAACAGCACCGGAAGCTGCGCCTACTGCAGTTGGCTTTCCTAAGGTGAATCGCTCGAGAAGTGACCAGCTGATCAGGGCACCAACGGGCGCTACAAGGGTATTGACGAATGCAAGAGCGGCCGTTCCGTCGGCTGCCAGCTGAGATCCGGCATTAAACCCAAACCAGCCGAACCATAAGATCGCCGCACCGATTAGCGTTAGAGGCACATTGTGCGGTGCGTGCATGCCCTTGGCGAACCCAAAGCGTCGACCCACAACTAACGCCACAGCAAGCGCCGCTGCACCTGAGGCCACCTCTACGACCGTTCCACCAGCAAAGTCCATTAGACCGACGTTGAAAACTAGAAAGCCACCATCGACCACAGAACCGTCTTCAACCTTGAAGTTGAAAACCCAGCCGGCGATTGGAAAGTAGGCGAAAGTTGCCCAGAGAGCCGCGAATATCATCCATCCGCCGAAACGTGCACGGTCGGCGATGGCTCCAGAGATGAGTGCAACTGTGATGATTGCAAATGTTCCTTGGAATCCAGCGAAAACTAGATCAAAACCGTTGCCGCCAACCGCGTCTTCATAAGAAGAGCCGAGCAGCAGCTTGGCGGGGTCGAGCCCAAAATAGCCATCTAGTCCTATGAATCCGGAGTTAGACGCGTTTGCGAAAGACATTGCGTAGCCGTAGACAACCCAGAGCGTGCCTACCAATCCAACTGATCCGAAAGACATCATCATCATTGAAACGACGCTGGATGCACGAACGAGGCCACCGTAGAAAAATGCCAAGCCCGGTGTCATGAATAGGACCATTGCCGAGCAAATAATCAGGAAGGCAACTGTGCTGTCGCTTTGCATAATCTAAACCTCTATTTCTTTCGCTAAAAACTTATAACGCACCAAAATGGAGGGACCGCTCGGGCCCCTCCATTTTGGCTTAGTAAAACTAGCCTCGATCTGCACCGAATGCGTAGGCCTCTTCACCGTGAACCACGGTGTCGATTCCGGCGATTTCATCCTCGGCTTTCACGCGGAAGCCAATGGTCTTATCGATCGCAAGGCCAATGATGAGGGCAAGAACGAAGCTATAGACAAGCACCGCACCTGCGCCGATTGACTGAGCAACCAGTTGATCCCAACCGAATCCGAATGCTGCACCAACGCCCTCGCCGAAGAAACCGATGTACAAAGTACCCACGATTCCACCAACCAGGTGAATACCGACTACATCGAGCGAGTCGTCAAAGCCAAAGCTGAACTTGAGATCAACAGCTAGGGCGCAGAGAACACCGGCAATGACTCCGAGCAGCATTGCATACATCGGAGAAAGGGATGCACATGCCGGAGTGATTGCAACAAGACCAGCAACTGCACCAGATCCAGCTCCAATTGAGGTGGCTTTTCCATGCTTGAAGTACTCGACGATGATCCATCCGAGCATCGCGGCAGCCGGAGCAGCGAGCGTGTTGATGAAAGCAATCGCAGCAATGCCATCGGCAGCTAGCTCTGAGCCAGCGTTGAAGCCGAACCAACCGAACCAAAGTAGAGCTACGCCGAGCAGGGTAAGTGGAACGTTGTGCGGCTGAGTGATGCCCTTGCTAAATCCGAAGCGCTTACCAAGCACGATTGCCAAGGCGAGACCGGCTGCGCCAGCGTTAATGTGAACCGCGGTTCCACCGGCAAAGTCGATTGCACCCAAATCGTAAGCAATCCATCCACCATCAACTACTCCGCCTTCGCCGAGGTCAAAGTTGAATACCCAGTTTGCTACTGGGAAGTAAACGAAGGTTGCCCAGAGACCGGCGAAGACCATCCAAGCGCCGAATTTTGCGCGGTCGGCGATAGCACCCGAAATAAGAGCGACGGTAATGATGGCGAATGTCGCCTGGAAAGCTACAAAGCCAAGCTCCGGAAACGCGGTAGCACCGTTGGTGGCGTCTGCGAACGGAGAGCCGAGGCCGATCTTTGCCAGATCGATTCCAAACCAACCATCGATACCGACAAATTGTTCGCCGCCGTTGACTTTAGACGGGCCATCGGCGAAGGCGATTGCGTAGCCATAGAGCACCCAGAGCACGCCAACAAGGCCGAGCGACCCAAAGCTAAGCATCATCATCGAAACGACGCTCTTGGCCTTGACCATACCGCCGTAGAAGAATGCAAGACCTGGGGTCATAAGCAGCACGAATGCGGCGCTGATAAGTAGGAAAGTAGTGTTTCCCTGATCCAATGCGGATTCCATTTGTTCACCTCTCTATAGAAAACAAATGCCCCCGTCATTGCGGGCATGAAGCCAGTTAACATTTGAAAAGTTTCAGAAAGTAGCCAGAAATGTTTCGTGTTTGTAAAACATCTCAAACCTGCACCATCGCAGGTTCTAGCTTGAAGTTATTCAGCCAGGGCGTGCAGACGTGAAATCGCGCGAAGATATTTTTTTCTGTACCCGCCAGCGACCATGTCGCTGGTAAACAGGTCAGTCAGGGCCGCTCCAGTTGAACGCATCGGTATTTGAGCTTCGTAGGCTCTGTCGACGAAGGCAACGAACCGCAGTGCATCTGCCTGATCGACGAATTGTTCAGCATCCAGTAGCCCAATTCGATTTACGCCTTGAACCAACCTGGCAAACTTTGCAGGGTGAATTTTCGATAAGTGGATGAGCAGATTCCTGAAAGAATCCAGACTTGCCGCTTCAACTTCGTTTAGCCATGCAACCAGTTGTTCTTCACTCTGAATCTCGCTGTGCCCGTCGACTGGACGGTGCCGGTAATCTTCACCGTCAATGCGCAAAATTTCGAAATTGGCGCTGATACCCAGAATCTCGCGACGAAAGTCTTCTGCTGCGAACCGACCCTCGCCCAAGGCGTTTGGAGGCGTGTTTGAAGTAGCCGCAAACAGAACACCTTTTGCACTTAGGTCGTTCAATAGACGCGACATGATCATGGTGTTGCCAGGGTCATCCAGCTCGAACTCGTCGATGCAAATTAGGTCGTACTTAGAGAACAACCGCATAGCCTCGGCGAACCCAAGGGCCCCAATCAAGCTCGTATATGCCAGAAAACTGCCGAACAGTTTCTTGCCTTTGAATGATCTGTATAGCGAAACAAGCAGATGGGTCTTGCCCACGCCGAAGCCTCCGTCCAGATAAAAACCCGGAATTGCGCGAGTTCCCTTTGACTTCGTCTTGCGAAAGCCTGCACTGAGAACATCCAAGGCTTGTTGCTGCGATTCGAACGCTGGTGCCGGCCGGTACGTGTCAAATGAAGCATCGGTGAATTCGCGCGGGGGAATCAGATCGGCCAGCATCTGTTGGGCCGAAACGACAGGCTCTCTCAAGCAGAGCTCTAAGAAGCTGCCATTTATGGCCATTTATTACCAATCGGTGTCTAATCGGAAGGGCTTGGATTAACCTTGTCGTAAGCACCCTTAGTTTATTGGAACGAGAACGAGCCAAAGATGTCAGCCGAAGCAGAGAACACCCCAAAATTTCTTGAGTACGCGCACCCAGAAGTGCTAGTCACTGCAGATTGGGTTGCTCAGAATCTAGACAACCCAAATGTTGTAGTCGTTGAATCAGACGAGGATGTTCTGCTCTACGAAATCGGACACATTCCTGGCTCGGTCAAGATTGACTGGCACACCGATCTTAATGACCCGGTGACTCGAGACTACGTCGACGGGGCTGGTTTCAAGTCTCTAATGGAGCGAAGCGGCATCAGCCGTGAATCCACCGTCGTAATTTATGGCGACAAAAGCAACTGGTGGGCAGCATACGCACTTTGGGTATTCAAGCTTTTCGGACACGAAGATGTTCGCCTTCTCGATGGTGCACGCGAAGCATGGGCAGCAAGCGGCCGCTCATTAACCAAAGAGCCGTCGGCCGTGACTCCAAGCAGCTATCCGCTAATCGAACGCGATGACAAAACACTTAGAGCCTTTAGAGATGACGTGCTAGCTCACTTTGGGAATCCGTTACTAGACATTAGAAGCCCCCAGGAATATTCGGGTGAACGCACCCACATGCCCGACTACCCGCAAGAAGGCGCTTTGCGCGCGGGTCACATTCCGTCGGCAGTTTCTGTGCCTTGGGCTCGTGCCGTCAACGAAGACCAAACCTTCAAATCCCGAGCCGAGTTAGAGACGATTTATCTCGGTGAGAAGGGTCTTAACACTGACGATAACGTGATTGCTTATTGCCGTATCGGTGAAAGATCTTCGCACTCATGGTTCGTTCTGAAATACCTGCTCGGTTTCGAGAATGTTCGCAACTATGACGGCTCTTGGACGGAGTGGGGTTCACTGGTTGGAGTGCCGATCGTAAGAGGCGAGGAGCCTGGTTTGGCTCCGGCTCCGCGACGATGACGAACAGTGTTGCCCAAGCCGCCGATTTGGTAGCTTCCGACTTCAAATCCGGCTCAAACAGGGAAAAGCTAGAGCTTCTACTCGAATACTCTGAGAACCTGCCGCCGCTTCCCGAACGTTATGCCGAGCATCCAGACCTCTTTGAGCGCGTCGAAGAATGCCAATCACCCGTTTTTCTCTTCGTTGAGGTTGAGAACGATCAAGTCGGCGTCTTTTTCACCGCTCCCGAAGAGGCCCCAACCACACGAGGATTCGCCGGCATTCTGAGTGAGGTTTTGAATGACAAGCCAGTGTCGCAGGTACTTTCACTCTCGGATGATTTTCCCGACCAAATTGGGCTAACCGAAGCTGTTTCGCCACTTCGAATCAGAGGCATGCGGGCAATGATTTACCGAATCAAGCGCCAGGTACGCGAGAAAGTCGCCTAGACCTAAGTGGATAACCTGCTTTCGTGGTACCAACTAGAACCCGGATTAGCGGCCAACTTTCACCTAACCGAAGGCGG
>WLFI01000056.1 GCA_009703845.1 Actinomycetota bacterium | reverse complement strand
CTCCACACTTGAAAGCATGCTCGACGACATTCCAGGTCTTGGTGAAAAACGCGTTCGCACGTTGCTTCGCCACTTCGGTTCGATCAAGCGCGTGAAGGCGGCAACGCTTGAAGAGATAGCGGATGTCTCGGGCATCGGTCGTGCCTTGGCCACCCAAATACACAGCGCCTTACAACCCAAAGAAACGCTCGAAAATAACATCTAGAGCAATATTCGATATTTGATCTCTTCGGCGTGTCGCGAAAGAGTAAACTCAAGCCACGAAAGGCTTTGACATGCAAGAGCGCAAACACGAACTGCTGGTCGTGACCGGCATGTCCGGGGCTGGGCGCTCGACCGTGGGCAACGCCCTAGAAGACCTCGGCTGGTACGTAGTCGATAATCTGCCTCCGCAAATGCTCGAACCGATCAGTGAATTATTCAGCCTCACTAAAACCCCCAACCCTAGATTGGCAGTAGTCATCGACGTTCGCGGGGGAGAGTTTTTCAGCGAACTGAGTGAACACCTGCACAAGTTGCGAATCAAAGTTCCGAACCTAAGACTTCTTTTTCTAGAAGCAACCGACTCAGCCCTCGTGAAGCGTTTCGAATCTGTGCGGCGACCACATCCACTTCAAGGCAATGGAACCCTGCTCGACGGTATCGGTGTTGAAAGGGCGGCATTGGTTTCTATTCGCGAGCAAGCCGATTTCGTGGTCGACACGTCAGATTTGAACATCCACCAGTTATCGACAAAAACGGCAGAGCTCTTCACCGCCGAAGCGGCCAAAAAGCTTTCTCTAACCGTAATGTCTTTCGGCTTCAAGCACGGGCTGCCGGCCGACGCAGACCACGTTGCCGATATGCGCTTTCTGCCGAATCCTTTTTGGGACGAATCACTCAGACCGTTCACCGGCGAAGACGAGAAGGTTTCAAAATTCGTTCTCTCGCAGGTTGGCGCCGAGGAGTTCATTACCAACTACGTGGATGCACTCAAGCCAGTCTTGGCCGGCTACATGCGCGAGAACAAACGCTACGCAATGATTGCAATCGGATGCACGGGTGGAAAGCACCGCTCGGTTGCAGTTGTCACACGAATTGCCCAGTTACTAAGCGAATTAGACGACGTCGCCGTCAGCGTGAAGCACCGCGACCTTGGAAAGGAATAACCGTGGCATTGACCGCTGAAGTTAAAGACGAACTAGCTCGCATCGAGGTGGTAAAGAAGTCGCTTAGAAACGCCGAGTTGGCCACGATTTTGCGATTCGCCGGTGGGTTGCACCTGGTGTCAGGACGCATTGTGGTTGAGGCAGAGCTCGACAATTCGCAGATCGCTCGCCGAGTGAGCAAAGACCTAGCTGAGCTTTACGGCATTAAATCGGAACTCTCGGTAATGTCTGCCGGTGGAATACGCAAGGGTTCGCGCTACATCATTCGGGTCACTGAACAGGGTGAGGTTTTGGCAAGGCAAACCGGCTTGCTCG
Source organism: Actinomycetota bacterium (assembly GCA_009703845.1). Classification (GTDB taxonomy): domain Bacteria; phylum Actinomycetota; class Actinomycetes; order Actinomycetales; family Microbacteriaceae; genus Rhodoluna. The sequence goes on along the minus strand of WLFI01000056.1, from coordinate 4,263 downwards.
ATACACGTGGCCGACCAGTTCGCGGTTTGCCGGCTGCACTTGTCGCTGGGTCGATCGAAGAGGCTCAGGCTATTTGGCGCGGCGCCTTTTTGGCCCATGGTTCACTGACTGATCCGGGTCGATCAGCCGCCCTCGAAATCACTGCACCCGGCAATGAGGCCGCGATGGCCCTGGTGGGTGTTGCCCGCCGACTGAACCTCATCGCAAAGGCGAGGGAGGTTCGCGGAGTTCACCGTGTTGTAGTGCGTGAAGGCGAATCAATCGCCGCCATGCTCACTCACATGGGCGCTCACACCCAGGTTCTGCGCTGGGAAGAGCTGCGCCTTCGTCGCGAGGTGCGCGCCACGGCAAACCGTCTAGCCAACTTTGACGATGCCAACCTACGACGAAGTGCTCAGGCGGCTGTTGCAGCCGGTGCACGAGTCGCCCGAGCGCTAGAGATTTTGGGTGATGACATTCCAAAACACCTTGCCTATGCCGGTGCATTGAGACTTCAGCACAAACAAGCCTCGCTCGATGAGTTGGGGCACTTGGCAGATCCACCTATGACCAAGGATGCGATCGCCGGGCGCATCCGCCGACTACTTGCGATGGCCGACAAAAAGGCAGAAGAGCTCGGAATTCCGGGAACAGACGCCTTCTTGCCCGATGACGTCGATTAGTTCGCCGCTATCGGAATAACACCTCGAGAGATTTGATTCACAACATTGAACAAGGAGCAAAAATGAGCAAATACACCCTTCCAGACCTGACCTACGACTACGGATCACTAGAGCCGAACATCTCGGGCAAAATCATGGAGCTTCACCACGACAAGCACCACCTGGCATACGTGAACGGCGCAAACACTGCTCTTGACCTTCTCGCCGAGGCTCGTGACAAGAACGACCTGACCTGGGTTAACAAGCTTCAGAAAGACCTAGCCTTCAACCTCGCTGGTCACGTAAACCACACGGTTTTCTGGCGCAACCTCTCACCAGAGGGTGGCGACAAGCCGGTTGGCGAATTGGCCGCTGCGATCGACGAGTTCTTTGGCTCATACGACGGGTTCCGCGCACACTTTACGGCTTCAGCTCTGGGCATCCAGGGCTCGGGTTGGTCGATCCTCGCCTGGGACGTTCTTGGCGAGAAGCTGATCATCGAGCAACTTTACGACCACCAGGGAAACCTCGCTCCAGCGAGCATCCCGCTACTAATGCTTGACATGTGGGAACACGCGTTCTACCTCGATTACCAGAACGTGAAGGGTGAATACGTTAAGGCCTTCTGGAACATTGTTTCTTGGCCAGACGTAACCGCGCGCTTCGAGGCAGCTCGCACGAAAACCAGTGGTCTACTGCTAGTCTGATACTGACATTTTGCTCCCAATGGTGCGAAGCAAAAGGGCTCAATAACAAGACCTGAAACGCCTGATTTTCGGCGGACTAATTCACTCTGGGAGATACCTAATGGCTACTCGTGTTGGAATCAACGGCTTTGGACGCATCGGACGCAACTACCTTCGCGCCGAACTTGCCAAGGGCACCGATCTTGAGATCGTTGCAGTAAACGACCTAAGCGACCCAAAGTCGCTCGCCCACCTTTTGAAGTACGACTCAGTAACCGGACGCCTTCCATTCGACGTGACCGTAGAAGGTCAGAACATCCACGTGGGTGGCACCGTTATCAAGGTTCTAGCCGAGCGCGACCCAGCAAACCTCGGATGGGGTGACCTAGGTGTCGACATCGTCATCGAGTCAACCGGTCGCTTCACCGACGCCGAGTCGGCCCGCAAGCACATCGAGGCTGGCGCAAAGAAGGTCATCATTTCGGCACCGGCAACCGGTGAAGATGCCACCTTCGTAATCGGTGTAAACGAGCACCTTTACGACCCTGCCAACCACCACATCATCTCGAACGCGTCTTGCACCACCAACTGCCTTGCGCCTCTTGCCAAGGTTTTCAACGACACCTTCGGTATCGAAAACGGCTTGATGACCACCATCCATGCATACACCGCAGACCAGAACCTGCAAGATGGCCCTCACGGCGATCTACGTCGTGCTCGTGCAGCCGCGATTAACATCGTTCCATCTTCGACCGGTGCGGCCAAGGCGATCGGCCTGGTGCTTCCAGAGCTAAAGGGCAAGCTTGATGGCTACGCGCTGCGTGTTCCAGTGCCAACCGGCTCGATTACCGACCTAACTTTGGTATCAAAGCGTGCTGTGACCATCGAAGAGATCAAGGCTGCCTACAAGGCGGCTGCTGAGGGACCGCTAAAGGGAATCTTGATGTACACCGAAGACCCAATCGTCTCGAGCGACATCGTTACCGACCCGCACTCATCGATTTTCGATGCTGAGCTAACCAAGGTCGTTGGCGGCACCACCGTGAAGCTATCTTCTTGGTACGACAACGAGTGGGGCTATTCAAACCGCCTCGTCGAGCTCACCGAGTTGGTCGCTTCGAAGCTCTAATTCGAAGCGTTCACTTCACTACAAACCGAGAGATATGAATTGCGCAAGCTTTCTGAGTTAACTTCACTAGATGGCAAGCGTGTCATCATTCGCTGCGACCTCAATGTTCCATTAGACGGTAAGCAAATTACTGATGATGGGCGCATCGTAGCCTCGGTGCCAACCATCAAGTACCTTGTTGAACAAGGCGCCAAGGTGATTGTGATCTCACACCTTGGGCGTCCTGAGGGCGCACCAGATGAGCGTTACTCGCTCGAACCTGCAGCTGCCCGTCTCGCTGAACTTCTAGGCCAACCCGTATTTTTCGCCGCAGACACCGTCGGTAGCGAAGCCAGGGGAGTAGTCAAGGCGCTAGACCGTGGTGGTGTCGTGGTTCTAGAGAACCTTCGCTTCAACGCGGGCGAAACCTCGAAAGACGAGCAAGAGCGCAAAGACTTTGCGGCAAAACTTGCCGATTTTGGAGATCTTTTCGTAAGTGATGGATTCGGCGTTGTGCACCGTAAGCAGGCCTCGGTTTTCGAGCTAGCTCAAATTTTGCCAAGCTACGCAGGTTTCTTGATTGAAAAAGAACTGGATGTCCTATCCAGGCTCACTTCTAACCCCGAGCGACCTTACGCCGTGGTACTAGGTGGATCGAAGGTTTCAGACAAACTCGGAGTGATCGACCACCTCCTACCAACTGTCAACAAGCTATTGATCGGCGGCGGGATGGTTTTCACGTTCTTAGCTGCTCAAGGCTTCAAGGTTGGAGCATCGCTGCTTGAAGTGGACCAAATTGACACGGTGAAGGAGTACCTGACCCGCGCAGAGTCCCTTGGCGTTGAAGTGGTTCTTCCGACCGACATCGTAGTTGCCAGCAAGTTTGGCGCAGATGCAGAGGTAGCTATCACTTCGGCTTCTGACATCGAGTCTTCACCATTCGGCGCTAGTGGGTTGGGGCTAGACATCGGCCCTGAGTCGGCTGCCGCATTCGCTCGCGAAATCGGTGAAGCCAAAACCGTCTTCTGGAACGGTCCAATGGGAGTATTCGAGATCGACAAATTTGCTGGGGGAACCAAAGCCGTGGCAAAGGCTCTGACCGAGGTTTCGGGCCTAAGTGTGGTCGGCGGTGGTGACTCAGCAGCAGCTGTGCGCATCCTAGGTTTCACAGATGAGCAATTCGGACACATTTCAACCGGAGGCGGGGCCAGCCTCGAATTCCTAGAGGGCAAGAAACTGCCAGGACTTGAGGTTCTAAATGACTAAGCGCACCCCATTCATCGCCGGCAACTGGAAGATGAACCTTGACCACCAGCAGGGCATTGCTCTGGTTCAGAAACTTGACTGGACACTCAAGGATGCTGCGCACAACTATGCAGACGCAGAAGTCGCCGTGTTCCCGGGTTTCACCTCGCTGAGAAGCATTCAAACTCTGATTGACGCAGACGGACTCGAAATCAAGCTAGGCGCTCAAGACATTTCGGCCCACGACGCAGGTGCTTACACCGGAGAGGTCTCTGGCCAGGCCCTCAAAAAGCTTGCCGTTGACTACGTGCTAATCGGTCACAGCGAAAGACGCCAGTATCACAATGAAACCGACGATGTGGTTCAGGCAAAGGTAGCTGCCGCGTTTAGACACAACCTTGTGCCAGTCATCTGCGTCGGTGAAACCCTTGAAGAGCTTGAGGCCGAAGGTGCCGCCGCTGTGCCAGTTCGACAAACCCTTGCAGCACTTGCTGGTCATGCCGCTCTGGGTGATTTCGTGATTGCCTACGAGCCGGTATGGGCAATTGGCACTGGTCAGATCGCAACACCAGAGCAAGCCGCT
>WLFI01000055.1 GCA_009703845.1 Actinomycetota bacterium | reverse complement strand
TCAAGATTTTTGTGGCATAATCAAGAGGTTGTTTAAACGGCCCCATCGTTTAGCGGCCTAGGACACCGCCCTCTCACGGCGGCAGCAGGGGTTCAAATCCCCTTGGGGTCACGATCTCGCCTTCGATGATTTACTCTCGGAGGCGAGATTTTTTTAACCTTTATGTGTTGGTCGAGAGTTTACGAAAACGAAACAATAAATCGCCTAGAAACCGCTTTCTTTGGCGAATCTCAGGCGTAGGCTAAACCCCGTAAGCAGCCCATGAAATCCATGTGGCTGAACTTTCAGGAGGAACTATAGTGAGCACCATTACTGGCACCGCACTAAAGACCCTGTCGATTGCGGCTGTTTCAGCGCTTGCATTCACCGGTTGTGCACCTGCAACCCCATCGGTGGACTACAAGGCTTGTGCCGTATCTGACGAGGGTAGCTGGAACGACAAGTCGTTCAACGAGTCGGTTTACGACGGTCTAACTAAGGCAAAAGACGAACTCGGTGTAGAGATCGCTGACGCCGAATCAAACAGCGCAGAAGACTTCGGCCCTAACCTACAGGCCATGGTTGACGCAGCCTGTGACGTAACCTTCGCAGTTGGCTTCAACTTAGTTGCAGCTGTAAACGAAGCTGCTAAGGCTAACCCAGAGATGCACTTCGTAACCATCGATGGTTGGTCAGAAGGCAACGCAAACCTAAAGCCAGTTGGCTACGCAATGGAGCAGTCGAGCTACCTAGCTGGATACGCTGCAGCTGCATACTCGACCACCAAGGTCATTGGTACCTACGGCGGTATGCAGATTGACGCTGTAACCGCGTTCATGGATGGCTTCTACTACGGTGCTAAGGCATACGAGAAAGAGACCGGAACTGCAGTTACCGTTCTAGGTTGGGACCCAGTTGCTAAGGCTGGAGACTTCATGGGCGACTTCGCTCCGAACAGCGGTGTCTCTAAGACCATCGCTGCAACTCAGATTGAAGCAGGCGCAGACGTAATCTTCCCAGTTGGTGGAGACCAGTTCGGCGCTGTAAGCGAAGCAATCAGCGAGTCGGGCAAGCCTGGCGTGATGATCGGTGTTGACAAGAACATCGCCGTTACCTCACCAGAGTACGCAGACATGGTTCTAACCTCAGTTGAGAAGCGCATGACTGCTGCAACCTTCGACATCATCAAGGAACTATCGGGCGGTGCTGAATTCTCAGGCGACGCTTACGTTGGTACCTTGGAGAACGACGGAACCGGCCTGAGCGACTCAAGCCTGATCAGCGATGAACTATGGACCAAGCTCGACGAGCTAAAGGCCGGAATCATCGACGGTTCGATCGACCCAAAGGCCTAGTTTCTAACTAGCCAAACAAAACCGCCGAGACTGTCATGGTCTCGGCGGTTTTGGCATTTTCGGTGGGGTAGATTTGATGCAGGTCCGCACGAACACATAAGGGCACACAGCGATGAAGCTAGAACTCAGGGGCATCACCAAACGCTTTGGCGACCTCATTGCGAATGACAACATCAACTTGGTTGTCGAGCCCGGCCAGATTGTTAGCCTTCTTGGCGAAAACGGTGCGGGCAAATCTACCCTCATGAATGTGCTCTACGGTCTATACCAGAGCGACAGCGGCCAGATTCTGATCGACGACAAGCCAGTAGATTTCAAAGGCCCTGGCGACGCCATGAATGCCGGCATCGGAATGGTTCACCAGCACTTCATGCTCATCCCTGTTTTTACCGTGGCCGAGAATGTTGCTCTTGGCAATGAGCCGACCAAACTCGGTGGTCTCATGGATGTCGCGGCTGCACGTGAACGAGTGCGTGAAATTTCAGACCGCTTCGGCTTCAACGTAGATCCAGACGCTCTGATTCAAGACCTGCCGGTTGGCGTGCAGCAGCGCGTTGAAATCATCAAGGCGCTGAGCAGGGATGCACGGGTTTTGGTGCTAGACGAGCCGACCGCAGTTCTGACCCCTCAAGAAACCGATGAGCTAATGGCCATCATGCGCCAGCTGGCCGCCAACGGCACTTCAATCATCTTCATTACACACAAGCTTCGCGAAGTGCAGGCGGTCGCCGATCGAATCGTCGTGATTCGCCTCGGCAAGGTCGTCGGTGAAGCTAAGCCGACATCAAGCGCATCCGAGTTGGCCAGCATGATGGTTGGGCGTGAGGTGCACCTAAGCGTCGACCGAGCCCCGCTGAAAAAGGGTGACGTGGTTTTGTCGGTTGACCAAATTTCGGTTCGCGACGACCGAGGTCAGCTAGCGGTAAACGACCTTTCGCTCGAGCTGCACGCAGGTGAAGTGCTTGCCATCGCTGGGGTTCAAGGCAACGGGCAAACCGAACTAGCCGAGGCTATCGTGGGCCTGCGCAAGCTTGAAAAAGGCTCGGGCAAAATCGTTTACAAGGGCAAGTCGGTTGAGTCGCTCTCGGTACGCGAGCGCTTAGAGGACTTCTTGAGTTATGTTCCCGAAGACCGCAAAAAAGACGGTTTAGTTTCTGAGTTCAACATCGAAGAAAACCTGATGCTGAATCAAAGTTATGAAGATGACCGCGGTGCCAAGTTTGTTCGTCGAGGGCTACTAGACCAGGCTGCGCTCAAAAGTGAAGCCGAGCAGGCGATCGAACGTTTCGACATTCGCACCCAAGGATCCAAATCGCTTGCGGGCAAGCTCTCGGGCGGAAATCAGCAGAAGGTCGTTCTGGCTCGCGAAATGAGCAGACCCCACGATGTTTTGCTCGTGGCTCAACCAACGCGCGGTGTAGATGTAGGTTCGATCGAGTTTATTCACGACCAAATCATGAAAGAGCGCGATGAACAAAGCACCGCGGTTCTTCTGATTTCTACCGAACTAGATGAAGTTTTAGCTTTGGCCGACCGAATCGCCGTTATGTACCGAGGCAAGATTGTTGGAATCGTGCCTGCCGATACCAGTCGCGAAACTCTCGGCAAAATGATGGCAGGTGTTACCGCGTGAGCAAAAAGTCAGATTTGAAAAAGGCCTCCCTGCCGGTCAACCCAGATGGCGACAAGGCAACCAATGTGATTCGTGAAATCATGTCGGCCAGTTTCACCCGAGTGATTCTTTCGATCGTGCTTGGTTTTGCAATTGGCGCAATCTTCATGATTTTGTTCAACGAAGATGTGGTCGCGACATACGAGACTTTCTTCTCTAACCCAGGCGACACTTTCATGGCGAGCCTAAAGGTGCTGGCCGACGGGTATGGCGGTTTGCTCAAGGGAGCCATCTTCAACCCCGAAGGTCGCGACCTAGTCGCCATGTTCCGCCCGATCACCGAAACCTTCCGCTTGGCCGCGCCACTGATCATGGCAGGTCTGGGCATCGCGCTCACCTTCAGAGTCGGCTTGTTCAACATCGGTGCAACTGGTCAAATCGTCATGGGCCTAGCCGGTGCCACCTGGATTTCTACACGAGTCGACCTTCCCTACGGAATTCACATGGTGGTCGCAGTCATCGTCGCCATAATCTGCGCAGCACTCTGGGGAGCCGTAGTGGGTCTACTCAAGGCTCGCACCGGAGCGCACGAGGTGATTGTCACCATCATGCTCAACTACGTGGCACTCAACTTCTTCACCTGGCTACTTCGCACCCCCGAACTTCTGCTCGAAGCAAACGGAGGCGGTACGCCAAAGTCTGACCCGCCTGCAGATACGGCCATGCTGCCGACGCTGTTTGGCGACATGTACAAGATTCACATCGGCATTTTCTTCGCAGTCGCCGCTGCCTTTATCTACTGGCTATTGATGGATCGCTCGGCAATCGGCTATCGCTTCAAGATGGTCGGCCACAACATGAGTGCCGCCAGGGCCGCCGGTATCAAGGTTGAAAGCACCTTCATCTGGGCCATGGCTGTTTCAGCGGCATTTGCAGGCTTGGCGGCGGCCAACCAAGGTTTGAGCGAAACCGGTGGCATCACGACAAGCATCAATGCCAACATCGGTTTCGATGCCATCACGGTGGCTTTGCTCGGTGGCAATAGCGCTAAGGGTATTTTTGCGGCCGGATTGCTCTTCGGAGCTTTCAAAGCCGGCAGCCCGGCAATGCAGGTGGCCGGAGTTTCGCCCGAAATTCTCGGTGTGGTGCAGGCCTTGATTGTTTTGTTCATCGCTGCACCTCCGCTGATCAAGGCATTCTTCAGACTTCCAGAGCCAGAGGTGAAGTAATCGATGTTTAAGAAAACCAACTCGGATGCTGCCACCGCTGCCAGCAGCAAAATTGAAGTCACCCCCGCAATGTTTTCGTCTGCGCCTGTCAAGGTCAGTGCCAAGACCGGTCTAGTCATGGCGTTTTTTACACTGCTAGTGCTTCTAGCCTTCGGTGTCTACGGCAGCCCCAAGGGCGTGACGTTTCAGCTAAACGAGGCTGGAACCTGGCTCTCGGTTCCAGATTTCACAGTGTCATCCAACGCTTTCTCGCTGCTGCTAGGCGGCATTCTTGGATTCGTCACTCTGGCCTCAACCGCGCTAACCATCGCCAACCGGCCGACCCCAATGTGGCTGTCGTTGTTCTTTGGTTTGGTCGGAGCAACTTCGCTTCTTGCTTGGCTCGCTGCCGGTGCATCCGTGCCGTTGCCTTTCATTCTTTCTAACGCCGTGGTGCTTGCAGTGCCGATCATCTTGGGCGCACTCGGCGGCGTTATGTCTGAACGTGTCGGCGTGGTCAACATCGCCATCGAAGGGCAGTTGCTTACCGGAGCGTTCGTCGCAGCCGTGGTCGGAAGCCTCACCGACAATCTGTGGCTAGGTCTCATAACCGCTGCCATCGCGTCTGCGCTGCTTTCAATGAGCCTCGCCTCGTTGGCCATCAAATACCTCGTCGATCAGATCATCATCGGTGTGCTGATCAACGTGCTGGTTATCGGTGTAACCAACTTCTTGTATTCGCAGTGGTTGGCCGGCGACGGCAAGAACTCCAACTTTCCAGGCACGTTTGAAATCGTCAAGATTCCGGTGCTGAGCGACATTCCAATCATCGGTGAGGCGCTGTTTGCCAACCGTGTCACCGTTTACATCACGCTGCTGCTAGTGCCGCTGGTCTGGTTCATGCTGTTCCGCACCAAGCTGGGCTTGCGCGCTCGAGCCGTGGGTGAGCATCCGCTAGCAGCCGACACCGTCGGCATAAACGTGGCCCGCACGCGCTTTTGGTGGGTCACCGCCGGTGGTGCCATCGCCGGTATCGGTGGAGCAGCACTAACCATCGGAAACGTGGGTGCTTTCGGTCGCGAAATGTCTGGCGGCCTAGGCTTTATCGCCCTCGCCGTTGTGATTCTGGGTCGCTGGCAGCCGTTCTACGTCTCTGCGGCGGCGCTGCTGTTCGGTTTTGCAATCATCATGCGCATCTGGGCTAACCAGGTGAGCCCCGGCATTCCAACCGACTTCATCACCATGGTGCCTTACCTGGTCACGCTGATTGCGGTGGCTGGTTTTGCCGGCAAGGTGAAACCTCCGGCGGCCTCGGGCCAACCCTATTCAAAGAGTTAGAAGCCGACTAAACCCGCTTGGATGCTCTGCTGCTGATCACTGCGGTGGCTAGCACCACGATCACAACCGGCACCAGCGACGCAAGGTTCAGGCCTACGAATTTCACCAACGCCAAAATGTTTCCGGCCACAGCGCCGCCGAATGCTCCAGCCAACATCATCATCATGTCGCTGACGCCCTGAACGTTGGTCTTTTGATCTAGTGGCACGGTCTCGGCGAGCATGGCCGAGCCAG
>WLFI01000054.1 GCA_009703845.1 Actinomycetota bacterium | reverse complement strand
CTTGACCCATCGAGCCAGTTCGCACTGATCTCAGCTCGTGAGGCTTGGACCGACGCGGGTAGCCCCGAAGTCGCACCTGAACGCCTCGCAGTTGAGTTCTCGACCGGTATCGGTGGCGTCTGGACGCTCCTCGACGCTTTCGACACCCTCAAAGAGCGTGGCCCACGCCGCGTTCTTCCGATGACGGTGCCAATGCTTATGCCGAATGGCCCTGCAGCCGCGGTTGGAATGGACATTGCCGCGCGCGGCGGTGTTCGAACCGCAGTGTCTGCCTGTGCATCCTCTACCGAAGCCATCGCCAATGCCTACAACCGCCTGCAAACCGGCGAAGTAGACATTGTTGTTGCCGGTGGCTGCGAGGCCGCGATTCACGCACTGCCGGTTTCTGCCTTCGCAGCGATGCACGCGCTCTCAAAGCGCAACGAAGAGCCTGCTCGAGCATCACGCCCATACGACTCGAACCGCGACGGTTTTGTAATGGGTGAGGGTGGAGCATCTTTGGTTCTTGAAACCGAAGAACACGCCCTGGCTCGAGGCGCAAAGATTTATGCCGAGCTAGCTGGTGGAGCTGTTACTTCAGACGCCTATCACATCACCGCTCCAGACCCTGAAGGTTCAGGTGCCGCACGCGCGGTTCTAGCCACCTTGAAGCAGGCTGGCGCGACGATCGAAGACGTTAAGCACATCAATGCACACGCCACCTCTACCCCGGTCGGCGACATCGCTGAGTACAACGCGCTAAAGCGAGTATTCGGAGACCTACTTCCGGGCATTGCCGTGACAGCAACCAAGTCATCGACCGGCCACCTGCTAGGCGGCGCTGGCGCGATCGAAGCAATCTTCACAGTTTTGGCACTTCACGAGGGTGTTATTCCTCCGACCATCAACCTTGACGATCAAGATCCTGAGATTCCACTGGATGTTGTGGTCAGCCCGCGCGAGTTCAAGGGCGACAATCTGCTTGCCATCAGCAACTCATTCGGATTTGGTGGTCACAACGCTGTCGTAGCGTTCAGAAAGTACTAGCCAACACGACGAGCCGAACCGGCGTCGTCAAGCTGCTTTTCGCGAAGTTCCTCTAGACATTCATCCCATGCGCTCAAAAGCGCCTGCCGAATAAGTCGTTCCATCTTGAGACCGTTGTGGTTCGCGCGGCGCATGAGCTCGAGCAGCTCGTTTTCACCCAGAATATGGTTGCCCGCTTGGTCGATGGCTACCGAGCCAAGGCCGAGGGTTGGCACGAAGACCCAGCGCCGAGCATCCGCGCCGTCAAGGCAAACCAACTCGAAAGTTACATCACCGAGTTTCGTTATGGCCGTAACCAAATCGAGTGACTCAGTTGGAGCAGCGGTGAAAGATGCCTCGAGTAGAGCCGACGAATCGCCGAGATTGGCTGCAGGTAGGCGCGATTGAATGAGGGCACGAATCAGCCCAAGTCGACCCGGATCGGCTTCGTGCACGATCAGGAACGAACAGTTGTTATTGCTCAACGCACACACCTCACTTTTCTAGGTACGTCTTCCCTTACGACCTAAGCGAGCGATGCGTGAGGCTCTAGGTTACGCCTTCGATGCGCTGCTGTCAAAGTCGTTTAGGGTGGTTTCTAGGAGGCTACGAGATGGCAAAACTTTACTTCAGACACGGTGCGATGAACTCTGGCAAAAGCACCGCGTTACTGCAGGTTGCGCACAACTATGAAGAGCGCGGGCAAGCCGTGATTCTGGCCAAGCCAAACACCGACAGCAAGGGTGAAGACGCAATCGTGTCTCGCCTCGGAGTCGAACGCAGTGTTGACCTGCTGGTTGCTCCGAACGAAAATCTTCGAGTTGAGTTCACCCTGCTGGCCAACGAACACCGCGCCAGAAGTAACTCCCCCGTTTCTTGCCTGCTCATTGACGAGGCACAGTTTTTGACCCGCGAACAAGTGAACCAAGCGCTAGAAATCGCAGTGCTCGATGGCGTTCCGGTTTTGGCCTATGGCATTCGTACCGACTTTCAGACCAAGGGTTTTCCGGGCTCACTGCGACTACTAGAGATTGCCCATACCCTCGAAGAACTAAAGACCATTTGCCGCTGTGGCAAAAAGGCCATGTTCAACGCCCGCAAACTAGGCGGCGACTTCATCTTCACCGGAAACCAGGTCGCCATTGATGGCGATGTTGTGACCTATGAGTCGCTCTGCGCCAGCTGCTACTTCAAAGAGTGCGAGGCCGCTGGTGCCAACCCGCTACAGTAACGCGAAGGTTTGGCTCGGTGCGGACTTAGGTTTCTCGCACTGCCTAACCGTTGATGGCGGTCAGATTGCCTCGAACGACATGGACTGCGACGAAGTAATTGATTGCGCCGGCGCGGTGATTGTGCCCGCCTTCACCGACGGCCACGCGCATCCGGTCTTAGCCGGGCGTGAACACTCTGGGCCTGCCATTACCTCTGCTCGCAGCATCCGCGAAATTCAGCAGGCGGTGGCTTCGTGGATGGCCGCAAACCCGGGCGATGATTGGGTAATCGGCGGTGCCTACGATCGCAGTATCTTGCCAGACGGTAAATTCTTGGCCAGCTGGCTAGATGAGGTCGCGCCTGATCGACCAGTCGTTCTGCACGGCGATGACCACCACACCATTTGGGTAAATACCGAAGCAATGCGTCGTGCCGGGGTTAGCGAACGTGCGCCAGAGATCAATGAGGGTGTTGTCGATGTTGACGCCGATGGAAGGCCAACCGGAGTTTTTCGAGAGACCGACGCAAAAGATTTGATTTTCAACCATCAGCCCAAGCCGTCACTTGCTCAAGAGTTCGCAGCGCTCGAATGGTCACACGGCGAAATGTTGCGCCTTGGCATAACTGCGGTTCAAGACGCCTGGGTCGACGACGATTTGGCACGTGTTTATTTGCAGGCCGCAACCCAAGCGAAACTCAAAGTTTTTACCAACCTTGGTTTCTGGTGGCAGCCGACCAACTGGCAAACTCGTCTGGCCGAGAGCGTGGATGCTCGCTCCGAGGTCGCGCGCATTGGAAACCCCCTGCTGCGCGCTCGAACAGTGAAATTTTTCTTGGACGGTGTATTCGGAAGCGCGACCGCTTCGGTTTCACAGCCGTATGAGTCGACCGGTGAGTTTGGTAACCCGGTTTGGACCCGCGAGAACCTGCTTGAAGCGACTCTGTCAGCCTCGAGCGCGGGTTTTCAGCTGCACCTTCACGCCATTGGTGACGCCGCCAGCACGCTGGCCCTAGATGCGGTTGAACATTGCACAAAGCAACTGGGCTCTTTACCCATGCCGGCCGTGATGGCTCACCTCGAATTGGTTCACGACCAAGATGTCGATCGTTTCGCAAAACTCGGCGTAGTCGCGAATTTTCAGCCACTCTGGGGCAGACCAGACGGAATGTTGAACTCTTGTCGCCCACAACTTGGAGCGCGGGTAGACGAGCTTTATCGCATTCGCGACGTCATCGATGCGGGCGCCGCAATCAGTTTTGGAAGTGACTGGCCGGTTAGCGACCCAAATCCGCTTCTCGGGGCTTTTACGGCCGTAAAGAGGCAGGTTCCAGGCCAAGCCGAGCAACACAACCAGAAGCAGGCTATTTCCCTCGAACAGGCGCTCCATGCCTACAGTGCATCGAGTTCTGCGCAGATCGGCATCACCGACCGCGCCTCGCTGTTACCAGGCAATGCCGCTGACTTTGTGGTGCTGGATGCTGACCCGTTCGAAGACGCGACGATGCTGCCGAACATCCAAGTGCTTAAAACAATCAGTGGCGGGCAAACACTGTTCACCCGCCACTGATCTTTAGTTTTGAACTACTTGTAAACCACCATGGTGGTTCCGGCTGGAACCGATACCTTGGTGATGCTCTTTAGGGTTGCAAGAGTCGCAACGCCGGCCTTGTCGCCATTCACAACTACCTTCCAAGTGGCCTTGCCACCCGGCATGGTTACGCTGGCTGTTGACTTGCCCGCGTTGTGGATGACCACAATTGTTCCCCACTTGTCACCTACACCGGCGCCGTTTAGCTTGTAGGCAATGACGGTCTGGCTGGTGTTCAAGAAGGATAGGTTCTTCTTGACATCGCTGGTGGTCGCCATGCGGAACGCAGGGTGTGCCTTGCGAAGCGAAATCAAGCCCTTGAAGTAGTTCAAGGTGGTCGCGTAGGTTACGCGTTGCTTGTACTTCAGCGAGTTTGTCGCATCGCTCGACTGATACGAGTTGTCGTCGCCACCCTTGGTGCGTTCAAACTCCTGACCTGCGTGAATGAATGGCAGACCCTGAGATAGCAGCGCGATTGATGACGCGAAACGGTGAAGCTTCGATCTGGTTGTCGCGTTCGTGTTTACCGACGAGAAGATCTTGTCGGCCAAGGTTAGGTTGTCGTGTGCCTCAACGTAGTTAACCGACTGTCCTGGGTCGCTGGTGATCCAGTTGGCGGTTACCGAAGCACTGTAGGCAACGTTTCCGGTGATACCGGCGACCACGTCACCGCGTCGACCGGTGTTTCCGGTTGCCCAACCCTTTTCGTCTGCGTTGAATACAGAACCCTTGATGCCATCACGAATCTGGTCGTTGAAGGCGGCGATTCCGTCGAGCTTAGAAATGTTGACCTGGGTGGCGCGCTGGTCTTCAGGAAGCCCACCCATGTTCCAGCCCTCACCGATAACGATGATGCTTGGGTCAATCTTGTCTAGCTCTTCACGAACGTTCTGCATGGTGGTCACATCTAGGATGCCCATCAGGTCGAAACGGAAGCCGTCGAGGTTGTACTCACTGGCCCAGTACTTGACCGAGTCAACAATGAACTTGCTGACCATGGCGCGTTCCGACGCTACTTCGTTGCCACAACCCGTGCCATTTAGCAGAGCGCCGGTGTCGTCGGTTCTGAAGAAGTAGCCTGGCACGATCTGCTCGTATGAGAAGTTACCGGCGTTGGCTACGTGGTTGTAAACAACATCCATGATCACGCGCAGGTTGTTGCTGTGCATGGCCTGTACAGCCTGCTTCAGCTCGTTGATGCGCTTGGTTGGATTAGTAGGGTCGGTCGAATACTGGCCCTCTGGAACGTTGTAGTTGTCTGGGTCATAACCCCAGTTGAAGCTTGGGCTGGTTTCGTCTCCACCAGAAGCAAAGTCATAGATCGGCAGCAACTGAACGTGAGTGACGCCCAGGTCTTTGATCGCTGAAAGACCAGTCTTGGTGGTGTACTTCTTGGTGACCTTCTTCTTGGTCTTCGAATCGGTAGTGGTTACCGACCAGCTGTAGCTGGTGTTGTTTTCGGTGAATGCGGTGAACTTTCCGCGGTTCTTGGCCGAAATGCCGCTCGAGGCGTTGCTCGAGAAGTCGCGCACGTGCAACTCATAGAACGAAGCATCCACGTTGCGGCCACTGAAGGCAGGCTTGGTCTCAGACCAGTTAGCTGGGTTGGTTGACTCAAGGTCAACGACAACGCCACGGCCACCGTTTACCGTGCTGGCACGAGCGTATGGGTCGATAACGCCGACCTTTTCACCGTTGCGAGTAACGCGGTAGGCGTAGATGGTTCCGGCCTTGTCGCCATCCAGGGTGACGAACCAAGTTCCCTTGACTCCCTTGGTCATCTGGTATTCGGTTGCGGTTGCAGAAGAAGAACTAGCCGACTCGAAGGTGGCTAGCTTCACATCTGAGGCAGTTGGAGCCCACACGCGGAAGGTTGTTGCGGTCTTGGTGTAAGTCGCACCTAGGTCATCGCCGTCGTACTTGAATGCCT
>WLFI01000053.1 GCA_009703845.1 Actinomycetota bacterium | reverse complement strand
GTTCTTTGGCCAAGGTCGCGGTGATGTCTCGTTGTTCATCGACTAGCAAAACCCGATAGCGCCCTAGGTCTACTCCGGTCACAAAACCAATCGGAGCGTTTTTGTGATCAGGGCGAATCTTGGTGCGCGGCTTGTTGCCCTTTGGGTTTGGGCGAATGCGAACATCGTCTTCATCGAGGTCGTGGTCGCCCGGGGTTGGCTCGTATAGCCAGCTCAAGCGCTTGCTCCGAGCAGCTTGGCCCACAGTTGGGTGAACTCTGGCATGGTCTTTGCGGTCGTACCGATGTTTTCAACTCGGATGCCCGGCACTCGTAGCCCCATGATGGCCCCCGCCGTTGCCATGCGGTGGTCTTCGTAGCTGAGCCAGTCGCAGCCGTGCAGGTTGGCGCTCGGTTCGATAGCCAAGCCGTCTTCGGTTTCGCGACAGTTGCCGCCAGCGCGGTTGATTTCTGCGGTGAGGGCTGCGAGGCGGTCGGTTTCGTGACCGCGAAGGTGGGCGATGCCGCTGATTCGACTCGAGGTTTCGGCGAGGGCTGCCAAAACGGCAACCACAGGGGCTAGTTCGCCACCGATCGAAAGGTCGATGTCGATTCCCTTGATGCGACCGTCGGCACTGAGCGTGAGCCCGCGCTCGTCGCGCACCACGGTTGCACCCATTTGGGTCAGGATGCTCTCGAAGTGGTCACCGACCTGTGTGGTTGAAGTTGGCCAGTGTGCGATGGTCACGCTGCCGCCGGCAACCATGGCTGCCGCCAAGAATGGCCCGGCGTTTGAAAGGTCTGGTTCGATAACCACTCGGCCGCCGGCGATTGCGCCAGGCTCAACTCGCCAGGTTGCCTCGGCGGTTTGCCGTGCATCCACGCCTCGTTTTTTAAGGCAATCGAGAGTCATCTCGATGTGCGGCATGCTCGGTAGGTGCTCGCCGCGGTGCGTGAGGGTGAGGCCGTCTTCGAATCTTGCAGCCGCCAGTAGCAAACCAGAGACGAATTGGCTCGATTCACTTGCGTCGATCTCGAGTTCACCACCGCGGATGCTGCCGCTCGAGCTAACCGTAAACGGTAGTCGCCCTGCCGAGGTTGCCGGTTGCTCTACCGAAACGCCGAGTGCACGAAGCGAGTCAATCGTGGTGGCCATCGGGCGGCGCTTTGCCGCTTCGTCACCGTCAAACTCAACCGAGCCCGCGTGCAAACCCGCCAGCGGAGGTGCGAAGCGCATCACGGTGCCAGCTAGCCCGCAATCGATGGCAACCGCATCCGCCGCCTTTGTCGAGTCAATCGGCGACACCAGAATCGAGTCGGTTCGACGTTCAAAGCGAGCACCCAGCGAAGTCAGTGCCGCAATCATCAATTCGCTGTCGCGTGAAACCAGCGGTTCGATCAGTTCGGTTGCCGAATCGGCAAGCGCTGCCAAAACCAGTTCGCGATTGGTCAGTGACTTCGAGCCGGGCAGTTTGATGCTCGCCGCAATTGGAGCGCTCACAGTTGGCGCAACCCAAGGCTCGGAATACTTTTCTGAAGTCATTGGTTACAAAAATACCAGCAAGAGCGGCATCCAATGGGGGATGCGAGATGGAGTAACTTGAACGAGACTGCGATGATGACTCGGGTCGGGGCCAAACCCCTAGACTCAGAACCAATGACGCAATCAAACGAACCAATTTCAGCCGAGACTCGAATCAAAGAATTCGAAGAGCAAGCACTGCCATACACCCGTCTTCTTTTCGGTGCGGCACTGACCAAAACCAAGAACTACGCCGACGCAGAAGACTTGGTTCAAGAGACGTTCGCCAAGGCTTTCAGGGCCTGGAACCAGTTTCAAAAGGGAACCAACCTGCGAGCTTGGTTGATGAAGATTCTCGAAAACACTTACATCAACATGTACAACAAGAAATTAAAAGAACGAGGATCGGGAAGTCTTGACGACCTCGAAGAGTTTCAGATTGGGGCTGCAGAATCGCTAACCGCGAGACCGCAGCGCTCAGCTGAAGTTGAAGCACTGAACCAAATGGCATCGAAGGATGTTCGTGAGGCACTGCAAAACTTGAGCGAAGAATTTCGAATGGTCGTTTATTACGCGGTTGTAGAAGGGCTCTCTTATGCAGAGATCGCAGATGTCATGGACACACCTGTGGGCACTGTCATGAGCCGGTTGCACCGCGGCAAGAAAGCGCTTTTCGATGCACTAAAAGACTTTGCGGCCAGCGAGGGTTATGACACCACTCCGACCAAAGAGAAGAAAGCATCAGCCAGGGCGGCAAAGGCAGGAAACGAGTAATGGCCGAAGAAATTAATTGCGAAGAAACTAAGCGTCAGGTGCACGAGTATCTGCACAACGAACTTAGTGAGCAAGAGATAGTCGACATCACGGCTCACGTTGCCAACTGCGAATCTTGTGAGAGCGATTACAACTTCGAGCACGCATTCAACAACGTTATTAAGCAGTCTTGCGATGAGGCGCCACCGGCTGAACTAGCCCAAAGAATCATCGACCGTATTCGTCTGATCGATTCAGGTCGCGCCGACCACTAATCGGGTACTGGCAGCCCTAGCCACTCGTACCAACCGCGGTTCAAAATCAACCACGCAATTAATCCGTGCCCGATTTGCCCTGGTCGCCCGGCAGCCGATGCCGAAATTTCGCTATTCCAAGCTTCGTGCTCAACCAGCGGCGTGAAACAATCCACAAAAGGTATTCCGCGTCGCGAGCAAACATCTTCAAACCCAGCAACCAGATGTTCGATTTCAGAGTTGAGCTCTGGGTTGCGGTGCGGTGTTGGGCCAACCACAAAACACTCGATTCCGGCTCGCTTGGCTTCGTCAAGCACGGTGGCAATGTTCAGTCTCGACCGCGAAATCGACAACCCCGCCGATGGGTCTGAGTTCGGCAATACCAAAATCAATCGGTTTTCGGCGTCAGGCGAGAAGCGGCTTTGAGCTTCGCTGGCGTAGCGCGCGGCTAGACCGGCCGTGGTTTCACCTGGGTTTGGCAGTGCAAAAACATCAATTTGCGGATGTTCGACCGGCGTTCTCGCCATAACTCGACCAAGCCAACCCATGCCCTTCGGGTCACCCGAGGCCGAGGCAAGCGCGTCGCCGAGGATGACGATGCGAACTGATGTCTCAGGTGTGTTCATGTTTAGGCGTCGAATGCTCTGGCGATGAGGTCAGCCTGTTCAACGGCGTGACGCTTTGCCGAACCGGTCGATGGCGATGCCGATGCCGGGCGTGAGACCAACTTGGCAACCTGGCCGTCCATGTACTTAGGCAAGAACAGTCCGATGTAGGTCCATGGACCCTGGTTTGCAGGTTCGTCCTGAACCCAAACCAACTCGGCATTCGGGTAACCGGCATAAACCTGCTTGATCTCGTCAACCGGGGTTGGGTAAAGCTGCTCGACGCGTACGATTGCGGTCGTGCCATCCCCGCGCTTTTGAGCCTCGGCCAGTAGATCCCAATAAACCTTGCCCGAGCAGAACAGCACGCGCTTAACGGCGTTTTTGTCTAGTCCCTGCTGGTCATCGATGACCGGCATAAAGGTTCCGTTGGTGAAGTCTTCGACCGAAGAAGACGCAGCCTTTAGGCGAAGCATCGACTTTGGCGTGAAAACCACGAGTGGGCGACGAGGCGAGGCGTAGGCCTGGCGACGTAGCAGGTGAAAGTGCGAGGCCGGAGTCGAAGGCTGAGCAACGGTCATGTTGTTCTCGGCGCAAAGCTGCAGGTAGCGCTCGATGCGAGCCGAAGAGTGGTCAGGGCCCTGGCCTTCATAACCGTGTGGCAGAAGCAAGACAACACCCGAGTGCTGACCCCACTTTTGTTCGGCCGAAGAGATGAACTCGTCGATGATGGTCTGGGCGCCGTTGGCGAAGTCGCCAAACTGAGCCTCCCAAAGCACGAGAGCGTTTTGGTCTTCGACCGAATAGCCGTATTCGAAGCCCATGGCCGCGTATTCGCTTAGCAGTGAGTCATAGACATAGAACTTGGCCTGACCGGCAGCGAGGTTTCGCAGCGGCATCCACTCTTGGCCGTTCATGCGGTCGTGGAACACTGCGTGACGCTGCACGAATGTGCCGCGGCGGCTGTCTTGACCGGCCAAACGCACCGGCTTGCCCTCGAGAATCAATGATCCGAACGCCAGCAACTCGCCAAAGCCCCAGTCGATGCCGCCTTCGCGAACCATCTCTTGTCGCTTTTGCAATAGTTGTTGAAGCTTTGGATGCACGGTGAAGCCTGGCGGCAGGTTGCCGTGTGCGTCACCAATTCTTTCGACAACCGAACGGTCGATCGCGGTTGCGTGAGCGATGGTCGGGTGGTCTGAAGCGGTTGTTCCGATGCCGACTGGGCGCGGAATCAGCTCGACCGGTTGACTCATGGCTTCGTGAACCTCAGCGAATGCGCTCTCGAGCTTGGCCTGGAACGCTTCGTTGGCGGCTTCGTATTCTTCGCGGGTGATGTCACCACGGCCGACCAGTGACTCAACATACAGCGTGCGAACCGAGCGCTTGGCTTCGATCAGGTTGTACATCAGTGGCTGGGTCATCGACGGGTCATCGCCTTCGTTGTGGCCGCGACGGCGGTAGCACACGAGGTCAATGACCACGTCTTTTTTGAATTCTTCGCGGAACTCAAAGGCCAGGTGAGCGACTCGAACAACTGCCTCTGGATCATCGCCGTTCACGTGGAAAATCGGTGCCTGAATACCCTTGGCGATGTCGGTCGAATAGGTCATCGAGCGCGACTCTGAAGGGGGAGTGGTGAAACCAACCTGGTTGTTGATCACGATGTTGATCGTGCCACCGACCTTGTAGCCGCGAAGCTGCGACATGTTCAGAACTTCTGGAACTACGCCCTGCCCGGCGAACGCAGCGTCACCGTGAATCAAGATTGGCAAGAACGGAAACTCATCGTTCGGAATGCCGTTGATGCTGTCAACCTTGGCTCGAACGATGCCTTCGAGAACCGGGTTCACCGCTTCGAGGTGCGAAGGGTTGGCAGCAAGAGTTACTCGAATCTGCGAACCGTCTGGCGCCTGAAAAGTTCCGTCGGTGCCCAGGTGATACTTGACGTCACCAGAACCCTGAACCGACTTGCCATCGGTGTTGCCTTCGAACTCCTTGAAAACTTGGCCATAGGTTTTGCCCGCGACGTTGGTCAGAACGCTAAGGCGCCCACGGTGCGCCATGCCGATGGCTACCTCGCGTAGGCCCTTTTGAGCCGCCTCGGTGATGATCGCGTCAAGTGCCGCAATGGTCGATTCGCCACCCTCAAGCGAGAAACGCTTTTGGCCAACGAACTTGGTTTGCAAGAACGTTTCGAAAGCTTCGGCCTCGTTTAATTTTTCTAGGATGCGCAGCTGCTGCTCGCGCGAAGGCTTGACGTATGGGCGCTCAAGTTTGTCTTGGAACCACTTGCGCTGCGCTGGGTCTTGAATGTGCATGTACTCGATGCCCACGGTGCGGCAGTAGGAGTCACGCAAAATCTTTAGGGTGTCGCGCAGCTGAGCCTTTGGCTTGCCACCAAATCCGCCGGTTTTAAAGGTTCGGTCCAGGTCCCACAGGCTGAGTCCGTGGGTTAGCACGTCTAGGTCTGGATGACTGCGCTGCTGGTACTCAAGCGGGTCAACGTCGGCCATAAGGTGACCGCGAACACGGTACGCGTTGATCAGTTCTTGAATGCGAGCGGTCTTTGAGCGGTCATCCACGTCGTTTGCATCAAAGTCGGTAGCCCAGCGAATCGGCTCGTAAGGAATGCGCAG
>WLFI01000052.1 GCA_009703845.1 Actinomycetota bacterium | reverse complement strand
GCCGCCTTAGGATGTTCACGTGTCGCAAAGCATTCAACTCACCCTGATCGGCAAGGCCGGCTGTCACCTCTGCGATGAGGCGCGCGTTGTGGTGAACGCCGTGGTCGGCGATTTTCGTGCCCAGTACACCGGCGTCGCACGCCACGTTCAGGTCGACCTGGTCGAGCACGACATCAACTTTAACGATGAGCTGCGCGAACGCTACTCAGAAGAAATTCCGGTGCTGCTAATCAACGGCAAGGTGCACAACTACTGGCGCATCGACCCCGAACGGCTTCGCAACGCACTAGAAGATTTGGCTCCCTGGAGGCTCTAGTCGTTTGCATACACTTTGTTTATACTTTTGGCAAAAGGGGGTTACGAATGACAACTTTTCCAAATCGAGATTTTCAGAACGGTGACAGCGAGGCCACTCGCGTTGTTGCCAAATCTCGAAATCCGCTTGCTGAGTTAGCGGCAGAAATTGCAGCAATGCCCGAAGGTTCAGAGCTGATGACCAAAGCCGAAGCAGATGCGCTTGTGAAGTACATCAAGTCGACCCCTAAAGTGATCGAGTAGCGGGCGAACCTCGAGCGGCAAGTTGGCTATAGAAGCTAGTTTCGACTAAGGCTCTAGGCGGTTTGGGCCGCGGAACAGGTAGCCAACTTCGCGGATGTTCGGCTGGTGTAGCAGCAACATAATCACTCGCAGCAGACCCATACCGAAACCACCGTGCGCAGGAGCGCCGTATCTGAAGAAGTCGGTGTAGCTGGTTAGGCCTTCTGGCTCAAGACCCTTTTGCTTGATTTGCTCGATGAGAACATCCACTCGGTGTTCACGCTGAGCACCCGTGGTGATCTCGGTGCCGCGCCAGATGAGGTCGTATGACTTGGTTAGGGTCTGGTCGTCGGCGTGACGCATGTGATAGAACGGACGAACGGTGGCCGGGTAGTCGGTCAAGAAGACGAACTCGTGACCGAAGGTTTCGGCAACGTGGGCAGCAATCTGGCGCTCGCCCTCTGGGTCCATGTCGCCGCCGCGAGCAATCTCGTGACCGCGAGCCTTGACGATTTCAACGGCGTCGGCCAGCGTGATGCGTGGGAACGGAACGGTTGGCACAACAACGTCGATGTCGAACAGGCGCTTGATGTCGGCGCCGTGCTTTTCTGACACTGCGGTCAGTGCGCGAACCAGCAACTGCTCTTGAATCGCCATGATGTCTTCGTGGCTGTCGATCCAAGAAACTTCGATGTCGACCGAGGTGAACTCGGTGGCGTGACGAGAAGTGAACGAAGGGTCGGCTCTAAACACTGGGCCGATTTCGAAAATGCGACCGAAGCCGGCCATCATCGCCATCTGCTTGTAGAACTGTGGGCTCTGGGCTAGGTAGGCGTGACCTTCGAAGTATTCGAGCTTGAACAACTCGGCGTTTGACTCAGATGGTGAGGCCATGAGCTTTGGCGAGTGAATCTCGATGAAGCCGTTCTCGGTCCAGTATTCGCGCCAGGCCTGCTCAATGGTGGTCTGAATCTGAAAGACCAGGTTCATCTCGCTGCGGCGTAGGTCTAGAAAACGCCAGTCGAGACGCTTGTCAATCGAGGTGTCTTCGGCGATTGGGCTAACCGGGTCGGCGAGGGTGACGATTTCTAGGTCGTCGAGCTGAACCTCTAGACCACCGAGCTTGACGCGCTCGTCGTGCACGAGGCGGCCGGTGATCCAGACGAAAGACCCGCTGGTAAGGGTCGAAACTTTGGCGGCTAGCGCGTCGTCTTCGACCGGCTGCTCGTCAACTACCGGGCGCGGGTAGGTGACCTGAACATCGCCCGATTCATCGCGCAGGATGATGAACTGAATGCGCTTCTGATCGCGCAGTTTTTCAACCCAACCACCCAGAACTACTGGGCCGTCTTCGCGGGCTGCGAGATCTTTGACGAGTGTGCGTTCGCGCATGACATCCTTGCTTCCATTTGCAACCTGAGAATGCGCTCCATGAGCGCTTCGGTCGCCTCTGCGCTCAAGTTTAGCGAAGGTAGAATGGTGTCATGCCCGCCAATCGCATTCACCTCATCCGCCACGGCGAGGTGCACAATCCCGGCGGCGTGCTCTATGGCCGGTTGCCACACTTTCACCTCACCGAATCCGGGCACAAAATGGCCCGTTTGGCGGCCGAAGAACTCAAGAATCGCGGCGCCAAGCTTTCGGCGGTTTATTGCTCACCACTTTTGCGCACCAGAGAGTCTGCCGAGCGCATCCAAGAGGTATTTGGTCTCGACCCGCTCACCGACCAGCGCTTGATCGAGCCACACAACATTTTCGAAGGCCGCAAACTTTCGGCCAAGGCAATCGCCCTGCGCCCGCACCTGCTGTTTCACCTGCGCAACCCGATGCAGCCGTCTTGGGGTGAGTCGTTCGTTTCGATCGTGGCCCGCATGATGGAGGCGATCGAAGACATCGACGCCAAAACTCGCGAGGGCGAGGTTGCCCTGGTCACCCACCAACTTCCGATCTGGATGGTGCACCGCCACTTAAGCGGCGCCCGTCTGGCCCACGACCCGCGCAAACGTCGCTGCGCACTATCGAGCATCACCACCATCGAGCGCAACAAGGCTGGCGATTGGGTCGAGGTTGACTATGTTGAGCCGGCGCGCGAGTTCGTTGCCACCGACAGGGGTGCGGTGTGATGAAAACTTCTGCGACTCTGCGTCGCGTGGCCGCTCTGGTTGCGCTCGCCGTGACCGCGCCGCTTTCGCTGACCGCCTGCGCAAACGACCCGCTCGCCGATCAGTTTCGCTCGGGCGACAACAAAAACTACATCGCCGGTGATGGCACCGTAACCGAGTTTCAAAAAGCGGATGCTCGTCGCGCAAGCACTGAGTGGACCAGCGTCACCGAATCCGGCGGCATTCTCTCGAGCGCCGACCTGACCGCTCAAGGCAAAGTCACGGTGCTCAACTTTTGGTACGCCGGCTGTGCACCATGCCGTGCCGAAGCCAAAGATCTTCAGTCAATCTATGAAGAGTTTGAAGGCCAAGGCGTTCAGATGTTGGGTGTAAACGTGCGTGACACCGCGCCGACGATTCTTGCCTTCGCCCGCAACTTCGGCTGGACCTTCCCTTCGGTGGTCGACGCCCAGAGCGGTGACGTGATGCTCGCCTACACGGGCATCGTTACCCCGCAGGCCGTGCCAACCACGATCGTGCTCGACGAACAGGGTCGCGTTTCGGCGCGCATCCTGGGTCGATTTGAACCCGGCATTCTCAAGGCTCTGATCAAGACCGCGCTCAAAGAGACGGTGAAATAAATGACCGACCTGATTCTCAGTGGCTCGATGTGGCTAGCCATGCCGCTCGCACTGGTGGCCGGTTTGGTTTCGTTCTTGTCTCCATGTGTGCTTCCGCTGGTGCCCGGCTACCTGGGTTATGTCTCGGGCGTCGCCGCAACTCGCGCTCGCGTGGTTTGGGGCAGCGTGTTGTTCGTGCTCGGTTTCACAACCGTTTTTGCAACCCTGGGCACCATGGCTGGTGGCATCGGCAGCATTCTTTATTCAGAAGTAGCCGGCATCGCTCAGCGCATTCTCGGTGCCGTGATAATCGTGCTCGGTGTAATCATGGCCGGCGGTTTTGGCTTTGGTCAGCGCCAGTTCAAGCTCAACCTCAGCCCGCGCGCAGGGCTCATTGGCGCGCCGCTGCTGGGCATCGCCTTCGGCCTCGGCTGGACCCCGTGCATCGGCCCAACCCTTTCGGCCGTGCTCACCCTTTCGCTTGACGAGGGCACCGCCTTGCGCGGTGCGGTCTTGAGCGTGATTTACTCGCTCGGGCTCGGACTACCATTCATCGCGCTGGCAGCCGGCTTCGGCTGGGCAACTAAATCGGTGTCATGGGTCAAGAAGCACATCCGCGCTTTCAACCTCGCCGGTGGTGCACTGCTAGTGATTCTGGGTCTACTCATGGTCACCGGTCTCTGGAACCAAGTGGTCTCGTTCAGTCAGGTGGTGTTCAGTGGCTTCGTCCCGGCCCTCTAAACCGTCTGCCCCGCAAGACCTGATGGTCAGCGACGCCGAAGCGGCCTCGCAAGCCGTGAACTCGCCCGATCTTGGGCTCACCGGGTGGATGCGCTGGATCTGGCGTTCGCTCACCAGCATGAAAACCGCACTCATCTTGCTGTTGCTGCTGGCCGCTGCAGCGATTCCCGGTTCGGTTTATCCTCAGCGAAGCGCCGACCCAAACGGTGTGGCGAGTTATTACAAAAACAACCCAGAGCTAGCCAAGGTGCTCGATTGGTTTCAGCTGTTTGACGTTTACGGGTCGATTTGGTTCTCGGCAATCTACATTCTGCTTTTCGTCTCGCTGATCGGTTGCGTCGTTCCGCGAACTCGAGTTCACTGGCGGGCGATGCTCGCCGAACCGGTCGATGCGCCGGCTCGAATGCAGCGTTTTCCGGCTTATGCCAAGGTGACCTCCGAGGCTTCGGCTATGGCTGTGCTTGACCGAGCCGAGGCTCACCTGCGGCAAGGTCGCTACCGTGTGGTCAGGCGCAAGGGTTCGGTTTCGGCCGAACGCGGTTACATTCGCGAAACGGGAAACCTCATTTTTCACTTCTCGCTCATGGGCGTGCTCGTGGCAGCGGGCTTGGGCGGCGGATTCTCTTATAACGGCCAGCGCGTTTTGGTCGAGGGCGAAGTTTTTGTGAATAACCTCGCTTCTTATGACTCGTTCTCACCGGGCGTCT
Source organism: Actinomycetota bacterium (assembly GCA_009703845.1). Classification (GTDB taxonomy): domain Bacteria; phylum Actinomycetota; class Actinomycetes; order Actinomycetales; family Microbacteriaceae; genus Rhodoluna. Next base: position 1,072 of record WLFI01000052.1, on the reverse strand, counting down.
TCTTTGACGAAAACAATCTGCAGCCGTTCTCGATGGCGCTCGACAAGTTCGAGGTCGACTTCGATCTGAATAACTCGTCGAACATTGGCACACCGCTCGACTTCAGGGCATTTGTCACGAGCAAGCTGGCTGGCGGCGAGAAGCGCGAGTCGGTCATCCGTGTTAATGAACCGCTCGAAGTGCCAGGCGCCCACGTCTATTTGACCGGCAACGGCTATGCGCCGGTGCTCACGTTCAAAGACCCAGACGGGCAAATCGCGTTCAGCGGGCCGGTGGTGTTCTTGCCGCAAGACGCCAACTACACCTCGCTCGGCGTCATCAAATTGCCGGATGCTAAGCCGAACCAATACGGCGTGCTGGCGTTTTTCTACCCGACCAAAGAACAGCTCGAAACTGGCGCCTTCACTTCGATATACCCCGACCCTGTCGACCCGCTGCTCAGCATGAACCTCTACGTTGGCAACCTCGGGCTTGACGGCGGTGTGCCGCGCAATGTGTTTAGCCTCGACACCCACGGTCTTGACCAGGTGGCCGGAGGCAAGAGCGGCACCAAGGCCGTGATGCTCAAAATCGGCGAAACGAAGCAGCTGCCCGGCGACCTCGGTTCGGTTACGTTCAACGGTCTAAAGCGATTTGCGTCGCTAGACCTTGCCTACAACCCGGGTCAGGTTTGGGTTCTGCTGTTCGCCATCTTGGCGTTCATCGGCTTGGCCATTTCGCTCTCGGTGCCGCGTCGCCGCATTTGGGTTCGGAAGTTTGAGAGCGGTTTTGAGGTTGCTGCTCTTGCAAGAAACGATGACCCGAGACTCGAAGATATCGTCGCCAACCTCGTCGAAGCCATTGCACCCAAGAAAGGCAACTAAAAATTGACTGACGTCAAACTTGACCTAGCGCTCGCTCAGCAATCGCTGGTCTTTATCTTTGCCGCGATGGTTGTCTACACGGTTTCGTTCTTGATCTTCGCTTGGCACCTCACCAATATCGCGAGCAACAAGGGCTCTGGCGAGGCTATCTCGACCAAACTCGAAAACATCGGTTTTGCTCTGTTCGGCTTCGGCGCATTGATTCACGG
>WLFI01000051.1 GCA_009703845.1 Actinomycetota bacterium | reverse complement strand
TATCATCGGCGAGGCTTCGGTTGGGTCGGGCTCAAGACGCCTAGAGGCGTTCGTCGGAATAGAAGCGATTCGTGCTCTGAATGCAGAGCGGGCGCTGGTTGCTCGTATCTCAGAGGGCCTTAAACTGCCAAAAGAACAACTCGAGGAACGTATCTTCGCAAATGTCGAAGAGTTGAAGGTTGCGCAAAAACGCTTAGCGTCTATGCAGTCCGCAAACTTGGCTGAACTCGTTCCAGCAGCCATAGCAAACGGAATAAATGTAAATGGCACTTTGGTAGTTGAACTGCAGATCGGCGAAGTGTCAGACTCTAACGACCTCCGCACACTGGCGTTCAATGCCCGCGAGCGAGTTAGTTCTGAAAACGCCCTGATCATCGTGAGCGCTACTCTGGCTGAGAAGCCGTTGATAGGTGTAGCGACAACCGAAGCCTCTAGAAACGCTGGCATCAAGGCAGGTTCACTAGTTCGACTTTCAGCTGCCATCCTCGGTGGTGGCGGTGGAGGTAAAGACGACTTCGCCCAAGGCGGTGGAACCGATATTTCAAAAATCGGGGAAGCTCTTGACGCTATCAAGGCTGCGATTTAGCACTATGCAACGTGGTCGCAGAATAGCCTTCGATGTGGGCTCTGCTCGAATCGGAGTTGCCATCTGCGATCCGGACGGCATTTTGGCTACGCCCTTAGAGCGCATCGACCGCGCCGATGATGAACTTGACCAGGTTAAGTCTCTTTTAGACGACTACGAGCCCGTCGCCATCTATGTTGGTTTGCCAGTATCTCTAGATGCAAAATTCACGCAATCTACTTACGAGGCTCTGTACTTCGCTGAAGACATCGAGACCATAACGACTACTCGAGTGAGACTTATTGATGAGAGATTGAGCACCAAGATGGCGCAGGCAAACCTGCACAGTGCCGGTAGAAATGTTAGAAATTCTCGTGCTGTTATCGATTCCGCTAGCGCTGTCGAGATACTTGAGCGGGCGCTAGACATTCTCAAAGCTGGCAGAGAGGCAGGTAAGTCGGTTGACGCAATCAACGAAAATCTTCCTTAGACGGCGCCTTGCAGTATTCATTGCCGCTCTTCTTGTAGTCGGCCTTGGGTTCTTAGTCGCAAAAGACTCTGTCAGGTCTTGGTACGAGATTTCTACGGGCGCAGACTTTGTCGGTGCCGGTTCAGGCGAAGCGATTGTCACTGTTTTACCTGGCGAGACCGGGCAACAAATCGCGGAGTCTCTTGTTGAGAGCGGGGTGACTGCGAGCTTTGCTCCCACCTACCGGGCGCTATTAGCCACCGACGGGCTCTTCTACCCTGGCGATTACAGCCTAAAAAAGGGCATGAACTCGAAAATCGCAGTCGAAGCACTTCTTGATGGCGGCAATCGCATAGAAAAGACTGCCTTGATCAAAGAGGGTTACCGAGCCTCCCAAATCTTTAAGACTTTGAGCGACATTTATGGAGTTCCGATAAACGACTTCGAAGCGGTGACGCCATCCGATCTGGGTCTTCCAAAAGAAGCTTTGAATTTAGACGGGTACCTTTTTCCGGCAACATATAGCTTTTCTTCTACTGATACAGCCTTGTCGATGCTTGAAGCCATGTGGAATCGCATGCAGCAGGAGCTAGACGAACTCAACGTGCCCGATGCCAAAATCCACGAAACTCTAACCCTTGCTGGCTTAGTTCAACGGGAGGGGCGTAGCTCAAGCGACTTCGCAAAGATGTCTCGTACCTTTTTGAATCGAATCAAAGTGGGAATGCATCTGCAGAGTGACGCGACCGTGTCTTACGGTGTCAACTCGTCAACCGTTTCAACAACAGCGGCACAGCGAGCAAACGACAATCCTTGGAACACTTATAAATATGCCGGATTGCCAGTCGGGCCGATTTCGGCACCTGGCACAGAGGCCATCAAGGCAGCGCTAGCTCCGGCGAGCGGTGACTGGTTGTTTTTCTGCACCGTGAACCTAGAAACAGGTGAAACGGAATTCAATGCAACTTATGCAGGCCATCAGGCGTCTGTAGCAAAGTGGCAGGCTTGGATGAGAGCGAATCCAGGATGGGAATAAAACAATTCGCAGTGCTTGGAGATCCGATTGACCACTCTCTCAGTCCAATCATTCATCAGGCGGCATACAATCTCTTGGGTCTTGACTGGATCTATTCACGAGTCAAGGTAAACGAATCAGAGTTAGCGAAATTTCTTGAGGAAAACCAAGGAAACTACGCGGGTCTGAGTCTGACCATGCCGCTAAAAGCTGAACTCGTACGTGTTGCAAACAATAACGGATGGCAAGTGGCCGAAGTCGCGCAGTTGCTAGGCAGCGCAAACACCTGGTTGGCACAAGCCCAAGGCGGTCAACCGGTCGTAACCAATACCGATTTGATTGGCGCTAAAACAGCGCTGGCAGCGCTGCCGATGTCAGTAGGATCAGCAGCAATACTTGGCTCAGGCGCGACTGCTAAAACTCTAGGTTTGGCATTATTGCAGACTAATAGCGATTTGGAGACTCTCACAGTATTCTCACGAAGGCCAGAACCCGCTGGTGAAATTGCTGATCTCATAACTACGCTTCAGCACAAAGCTAAGTTCGAATGGTTACCAATCGAAGCCGCCGCCGACTTTGGCGGGGCAGATCTAACCGTCAACACCCTTCCATCCAAGGTCGCGAGTCAAGTTGAAGTAGACCTAGCGTTTGGCGATTCGTTCGTTTTTGATGTCACCTACGACAGTTCGGACGAATCCTTAGCAAATTATTGGCCTGTCTCGAACAGGATCGACGGTCGCGTAATGCTCGTACACCAAGCCTTGGAACAGTTGCGATTGTTTGGCGCATTTGAGGAGGCCAGGCGAATCGCCTCGCAAGACGCCGTTGCCCAAGCGATGCTGTCTTCAATTTTCTAACAGCGCCGCCGTGAGCGGTAACTGGGGTGTTCCATGAGAGAATTGAAGAATGTTACGTTGGCTCACCGCAGGTGAATCTCATGGTCCGGAACTTGTCGCGGTTCTCGAGGGACTACCGGCTGGTGTGCCGGTCACCACAGACGCTGTTCAAGTTGCTTTAGCCCGCAGGCGCCTAGGTTTTGGTCGCGGAGCTCGCATGAAGTTCGAAAAAGACGAAGTGAGTCTTAGCGGTGGCATCAGACACGGGAGCACTATGGGCGGCCCTGTAGCGATAACCATTGCTAACACAGAGTGGCCAAAATGGGAGCAGATTATGTCTGCCGACCCAGTAGACGAATCCCTTCTTACAGGAGCCCGCGCAGAGGCGTTAACTAGACCTCGACCTGGTCACGCTGACTTCACGGGAATGCAGAAATACGGATTCCTCGATTCGCGACCAATTCTTGAACGTGCCAGCGCCAGAGAGACTGCGGCTCGCGTGGCGCTTGGCTCTGTTGCGGCATCGTTTTTATCTGAGCTCGGTATTCGCTTGGTTACTCACACAGTCGCGATTGGTACAGCATCCGTGCCAGGCCTCTATGAACTTCCGCGTCCTGAAGACGTAGATTCGATCGATGAAAACCCGGTTCGGGCGTTTCATGTAGCCACCGGCGAAGAGATGGTGGCCGAAATTGAGCAATGTCATAAAGATGGCGACACTCTCGGCGGCATTGTCGAAACACTCGTCTACGGCCTGCCTCCTGGTCTCGGATCATTTGTTCACTGGGACCGTCGACTCGATTCGCAGCTTGCCGGTGCATTAATGGGCATTCAGGCAATCAAGGGGGTCGAGGTGGGAGATGGTTTCGAGACCACCAGGCGCCGAGGTTCCGTCGCCCACGATGAAATCATCCGCGATGAAAACGGCGTTGTGCATCGCGCTACAGATCGTGCCGGTGGAATCGAAGGCGGCATGTCAAATGGTGAGATTCTGAGAGTCCGAGCTGCCATGAAGCCAATCTCGACGGTGCCTAAAGCGCTAGCGACGATAGACGTAAGCACGGGTGACGAAGCCAAGGCGCATCACCAACGCTCAGACGTCTGCGCGGTGCCAGCAGCCGGAATCGTTGCAGAGGCGATGGTTGCTCTAGTACTCGCCAACGCCGTGCTTGAAAAGTTTGGTGGCGATTCACTGTCTGAAACGAAGCGCAACCTAGACAGCTACATTGCGTCGATTCCCGACGTGCTTCGCAGCACCAACGCCAATGACTAACAAACCAGTCGTACTAGTCGGACCAATGGGCGTCGGTAAAACTACCGTCGGCAAGAAGCTTGCCAAGCGCCTCGACCTGCCTTTCGTGGATACCGATGCGGTGATTACCAAAAGCCACGGAGAGATCAGCCTAATTTTTGCTGAACGTGGTGAAGCCGCATTCCGTGAAATAGAGTCCGATACCCTCGTGCCACTTCTCGCGGAACCGTCGGTTATTTCTACTGGTGGCGGCGCAGTGTTGCATGAGAGAACTCGCGAGGCACTGGCAATGGCAACGGTTGTTTACCTGAGCACCGACGGAAAGCACATAGCCAGTCGACTTCGAGGCGGCAATCGCCCCCTAATAAAAAATGGAATCACCGATTGGCGACAGATTTACAACAGCCGAAAACCGCTCTATGAGCAAGTCGCAGACATAACGGTCGATACATCTAACTCGAGTTTGGTACAGACGATTGAAGCCATCGTCGAAGGGCTGAAGAGGCGGAATGCAAATGCATGACACAGTGAGAGTTTCTGGAGACCCTGGTTACGACGTACTTGTAGGCCGGGCCATGTTAGACGACGTCATATCTGGAGTGCCGAGTCAAGTCGCAAAAATCCTGCTCGTACACCAGACTGCTCTTCAAGTCGCTGCGGATGCGCTTGCAGAAGCTCTGCGCGCAAAAGGGTATGAAGTCTTCCAGGCAGCTGTGCCAGATGGCGAAGACGCCAAGCGAATCGAAGTTGCCTCTTGGTGCTGGGGTCTGCTTGGGCAATCAGATTTCACCCGAAGTGACCTCGTGATCGGTTTCGGCGGGGGAGCCGTGACGGATCTAGCCGGTTTTGTCGCTGCCACCTGGCTTCGAGGCGTTGCTTTGATTCAGGTTCCGACCACACTCCTCGGCATGGTCGACGCGGCCATCGGAGGTAAAACCGGCATCAACACCACAGAGGGCAAAAACCTGGTTGGAAGCTTTTACGCGCCGGCGCTCGTGATCTGCGATCTTGACACGTTGGCGACTTTGCCTCGCAACGAGCTACTTGCAGGTTTCGGTGAGGTCGTTAAGTACGGCTTCATCGCAGACGAACGAATTCTGGAATTACTCGAAGCTGACCTTGAGGCTGCCACAGACGTCAATAGCGGCACCTTCGCCGAGATAGTTCGTCGTTGTATCGCCATCAAGGCACGTGTCGTTGGAGAGGATTTCAAAGAGGCTGGACTGCGCGAGATTCTCAACTACGGTCACACCCTCGGTCATGCAATCGAGCTTGCCGAGCGATACCAGTGGCGGCATGGGGCAGCGATATCTGTTGGAATGATGTTTGTCGCCGAACTCTCGAGACTGGCGGGCCGCTTGAGCGATGATGTGGTTGAAAGACAGCGAAGCATTTTGCAAAGCCTCGGCCTGCCAACCACTTATGAGGCACCGAAATGGAATGCCCTTTTGGCCACCATGCAGCGTGATAAGAAATCTCGCGCGGGTAACCTGCGGTTCGTGGTTCTAGACGGCGTCGCCAAGCCAACTATTATGACCGCCCCGGCTCCCGAGTTGCTCTTCGCTGCCTATCAAGAGATCTGTAACTAGGCGGTAATCTATACCCATGGCCAGCATCCTTGTTTTAAACGGACCAAACCTCGGGCGTCTCGGTAGTCGCGAGCCTGAAATCTATGGCT
>WLFI01000050.1 GCA_009703845.1 Actinomycetota bacterium | reverse complement strand
CCTGCTGCAGCGTTTGCCTGCAAACCCAATCACTTTTTTGCGCCACGGCGAAGGCATCGTCGGTATCGGTGAGCACGCTCGTTTGACCGCCACCGGGCCAAATCGCTTCGCCGAATTATCGGCCGCCTGGCTCGCGCTTGTCGCAGAGGCCGAGGTCACCGACGAGGTCAACCTGCCGGGTAGTGGGCTTCTGGCCTTTGGTGCCATCGCCTTTGCCGACTCGTCTTCGAGCGAGAGCACGCTGATCGTGCCTCGTGTGGTGCTCGGCCACCGCGATGGCCGCAACTGGATTACGTCGATTGACGATGCCTCGCTCGAAGATTTCAACTCGGATGCTGCGCCGGCGAATGCCGACACCACTAGCCTTGCCGAGCCCCTGGCCCCGGGTAGCCTCACCCGAAGTGGGTTCAAACAGGCCGTTGCCAGCGCGCTCGAGGCCATCGCGGCTGAACGTGTTGAGAAGGTTGTGCTTGCACGCGACCTGGTTGCACCGCTCGCGCCAGACTTCGATATTCGTAACCCACTGATCGCACTGGCCGAAACCTACCCGAGCTGCTGGGTTTATTCGGTTGATGGGTTGTTCGGCGCATCGCCTGAGCTGCTGGTTCGCGTTTCACACAAGCAGGTTTCGGCTCGAGTCTTGGCCGGCACCGCCGCCCGAGGCACCGATAGGGGTGTCGACCACGCGATTGGTCAGGCGTTAGCAACCTCGCACAAAAACTTGGCCGAGCACCGCTTCGCCGTTGACTCAATGGTTCGCTCGCTCGAGCCGTTCTGCGAGCACGTTGACGCCGACGAGTTGCCGTTCTCGCTAGCGCTTCCGAACGTGTGGCATCTAGCCAGCGATGTGCACGGGGTGCTGTCGAGCAACTCGACCGTTCTCGACCTTGCCGCAGCGATACATCCGACTGCGGCGGTGGCAGGCACCCCGCGTGCGAACGCCATCGAGCTCATCGCCGAGTTAGAACCTTTCGACCGCGGCCGCTATGCCGGTCCGGTTGGTTGGATTGGCGCCGATGGCGATGGCGAATGGGCGATTGCACTGCGCGGGGCGCAGCTCGAGGGGTCGAACATCCGCGCGTTTGCCGGCTGCGGAATCGTTTCTGAATCTGAGCCAGATGGCGAAGCCGCCGAGACCGATTTGAAGTTCAAACCAATCACGGATGCTCTGGGCTAAAGCTCAACCTCAATAAGCACTCTGCCCTCAAGTTCTAGGGCCTCGCGCAACTCATCTTCGTTTTGCACAAATTCGTGACGCCATCCGTAAGCCAGGGCTAACGCGGCTAGGTTCACCTGTTGTGGAGTTCGGAAAAGTCGGTCAAAGGCGGTCGCGGGTAGCGCCTTGGCCATTTCGAGCGCTTCGAAAATGCTGCCACCGTGGTCGTTCACCACCACGAGTTGAATGTCTAGCGGTGAATCCACCGGATCAATTACGAGTGAGCCAACATCGTGCAAGAAGGTCAGATCGCCAAGTAGCACGCGGGTTTTTTGACCGGATGCTAGGGCAATGCCCGTTGCGGTCGCGATGGTTCCATCGATGCCGGCCAAGCCACGGTTCGAAAAGACGTTGATCGGCTTTGCGGGAGCCCAGGTTTCAGCCTCGCGAATCATGCGGCTCGCGCCAAGAACCAGGTTTTGCGCGTTTTCGGTAGCGGCCCAGAGCGTTTCGACGATTTCGCGTCGTGAGAGTTCTGCGCTAACCGGTGCTGCCAAACGCAAGGTTTGGTCTGCGAGCTGCCATTGGCGAAGCCAGTTGAAATCGACCTCGCTGTCGAGCGTGATTTCGTCGACGAATGCCGATGCTCGGTGTGAGACGTCGAAGTGGCCCATGCGGCGAGACTTGACGACGACAACGTCGACTCCCTCGTTGTACATGAGGCGAATCACAGCACGCGACAGGGTCGGCTTGCCAAACACGATGACACGCCCGATTTGAGAGGTGAGTGCCGGCTGCTGATCAAAGATGAGGCGATAGCCCAAGATGGCGTTAGCGCCCCAGCGGGCGCCTGAAGAAGGTTCGGCGAGCAACGGCCAGCCGAATGCCTCGGCGAGCTCTACGGCGTCTGGCCCGGCCTCTGCGCCTGCGATGACCACGGTGGGCGTTGCCCCGTCGAGCACGGCAAATTCAAGTTCGATGTTCTCTGGTTCGAGACTCAACGGCGTCGGCACAACGGCTGCGGCGTTCGGAAGTGTGCTCGAAAGCGGCTCCCTGAAGGCAAGATTCAGTTGCACCGGGCCAGCGCTCTGGCCACCTAGACCGCGGGCTGCGGTGAGTGCGATGCGGGCTAGCTCTTCGATTGAATCGAGGCTGCCGTCTTCATCTGGAGCTTCGACGTCGAAGCACACGCGAACAGCGTCGGCGAAGATGCCGACCTGCTCGGTGGTTTGGTTTGCTCCAACACCGCGAAGTTCGTGCGGGCGGTCGGCGGTGAGCAAGATCAGTGGCACCCCGGAATGGTGAGCCTCTAGAACTGCCGGGTGCAGGTTGGCAACGGCGGTGCCGCTGGTGGTAATCACGATGGCGGGGTCGTCGGTGGCCAGAGCCGAGCCGAGTGCGGTGAAACCGAGGCTGCGCTCATCCAAGCGAATAAAGAGTTCTGCTTTGCCTGCTTCAGCCAACTGGCCAGCCGCGATTGCCAAGGCCTGCGACCTCGCTCCCGGGGCTAGAAAGATGCGCTTGGCACCGCCAGCCACCAGTGTCGCCAGCAAGTGGGCGGCAAACTGCTGGGCTGGGCTAGCGCCCGGCACGAGGTTAGACATTCGGTAGGTCGCCACCCTTTGGCTTTTGGTCGCCATCTTCGTCATCGTTTTTCGCCAACCGGTCACGCAGGTTGCGCAAGAAATCTGGGTCATCGTCTGGTGCAACCATTCGCGTACCGCTTGCCGTAAAGCCGGGTTTTGAAACTGGGCGGCCGATGGTGATGTAGAGCAAGCCGCCGATGATTGGCACAATTAGACACAGCACAACCCAGAGCCACTTTGGCAGCAGGCGAACTTCGTTTGGCTTGGCGCTGATCGCAAACACCGTGGTGAAGATGGTGAAAATGGCGGTGATGCCGATGGCGAACAGAAGATACCTCATGGTTTAACTCTAACCAGATGCCTACTTAGACTTATTTCGTGAAGAAACATTGGTTGGTTTATATCTCTGCCCGTTTGGGAGTTTTCGCCGCCGTGCTAACCGTGTTCATGCTCATCGGATTCGGCTGGCTCTATTCAACCCTGATCGCAGCTGCGCTAAGCCTGGCTTTCTCACTTATCTTTCTGAACAAACAGCGTGAAGCGCTCTCAAGCGACATTTACAACCGGGTGAAGAAAAACAAAGAAGTTGGAATCGACGACGCCGACAGCGACCTCGAAAACGACCTACTAGATCAAAAGTAGGAAGCGGCTAAAGCCCCAACCGACCAGTACTCCCCAGGCCAGCGCCCCGAACGAGGTGAGCTTGAGAGCCAGAATCAACTCGCGTGGCTCTCGGTAGGTCCAAACAATCAATAGCGCTGGAACCAGAAGCAGGAAAGCCACGAACGCGAAAATCGTCAGCGGGTAAAGGAACGGGTAAGCCGCCCAAATCGCAAAGGCCGAAACGATGAACACGGTGAAGAGAATCTTCGAGAACAAAACTCCGAAACGAACCGAGAGAGTCTTCTTGCCGGCTGGTGCGTCGGTTGAGACATCCCGCAAGTTGTTCACCAAAAGCACGGCGGCGGCCAAGAAGCCTAAGGCGAGCGCGCCACCACCGGTAACCAGAATGGTTAGAGCATCGTCAAATACTGCAGCGATCTGCACATAGGTGGTGCCGAAAACAGCGACCGGGCCGAAGAACAAGAAGGCCACAACCTCGCCAAAACCGGCGTAGCCATAAGGTTTCTTGCCACCGGTGTAACCCCAGGCGGCTAGCAACGCGACGGCGCCAACGCCGAGCATCCAGAGTTGGTTTGAAAGCACCGAGAGTGCAACGCCCGCGGCAGCGCCAAGAGCTAGAAATACAAAGGCAACCGCGCGAACGGCCTTCGGGTTTACCTTGCGCGAAGCGGTTAGGCGAAACGGGCCCACTCGGTCGTTGTCGGTTCCGCGAACGCCATCGGAATAGTCGTTGGCGTAGTTCACACCAATTTGCAAGAACACTGCGACGGCTAGTGCAAGACCCGCATAGCTCCAGATCACGCCTTGAAAGATCGAGGCGACGCCGGTGCCAAAAGCCACCGGGGCGACGGCAAGAGTCAGCGTGCGAATGCGAGCGGCTGAGACCCAGTCACGAAGAGTTGGCTTCTTTTTGCTGCGTTCTGAAACCGGAGTGTTCTTAGTTTTAGCCATGACGAAATTCTAAATCTCTCCTCGAGCGCGAGCTTCGCGCAACTGATTTTGGTAGGCAGCAAAATTTTGTGCCAAGCCCTGGTAGTCGGGTTTTCCGTTGCCGAGCAGCGGAATCTCTTCGGTGGTCGCCCACACAGCGAACCTGGCGGGCAGCCCGAGTTCGGCCACCGCCTTGTCGGCATCTAGGTTGTGCCGATCTGGGTCGAAGACGACCATCCAGCAAATAAATGTTTCGCCATACTGCGGGTTAGAAATCGGCAGCGATACAGCGTCGCGAACGCCGGGCTGAGACTTAGCCCACTGCTCAACGAGGTCGAGCGACAACTTGATTCCGCCAGAGTTGATTACCCGGTCGGCACGACCGAGCACAGACAAGCGGCCATCGGTATCGAGCTCACCGAGATCGTTGGTGGTGACGCTGCCGCCAACCACCATCGGGCCGGCGAGAGTGATGAGCCCTCGTTCACCGAGTGAAACCTCGACGCCATCGAGCGGCACCCCGTCATAAACGCATCCGCCAGAGGTTTCGGTCATGCCGTAGGTGACCACGACCTTCACGCCGAGTTCGCGCAGGCGGCCGACGGTGGCGGGGTTGGACGCTTGCCCGCCAACCAAAATGGCATCAAACGAGCGCAACTGCCCAAGCAAAAAGTCATCTTGGCCAACGGCTTCGGCTAGGCGCTCGAGTTGGGCCGGCACCAGGCTTGTGAAACGTCGCTCGCCAGTCATCAACGAGGATGCTCGGCCAAAGCCCTCGGCCGAAAACGGCACCGAAGAATTCATCAAAATCGGTTGGGTGTCGGCAAGGTGCGAACGAACGAGAACTTGGAGCCCCGCGATGTAGTTGATCGGCAGGGCCAATAGCCACTGCCCCGGCCCACCGAGCCGAGCCTGAGCTGCCCTGGCACTGCTTAGCAGATTATCAACTGTGAGACCGATGCGCTTTGGCACACCGGTTGAACCAGAAGATTCGACGATTGCCGCGTAGTGATCGTCGACCTCGGGCGGCAAACCGTGAACTTCTGGCATCAGGCCATTCACCTCGGGCGGGGTCACAAACAGCGCCTGCTTGCCATCGAGAACGTCGGCGAGCGCAACTAACGCAGCAAACGGGTCGTTGGCTGCAATCAGCTTTAGTGGAATCGGCATGTTGGTAGTCGAGCTCTTTGGCTTGCCAGCGACCCTAGAAGTGCCAGGGGTAAGGCGACCAGTCTGGTTCGCGCTTCTCTAGAAATGAGTCGCGCCCTTCGGCGGCCTCTTCGGTGCCATAAGCCAGGCGGGTTGCCTCGCCGGCGAACATTTGCTGGCCGACCAACCCGTCGTCAACCGCGTTGAAAGCAAACTTGAGCATGCGAACCGACTGCGGCGACTTAGCCAAAATCTCTTTACCCCAGGCAATGCCGGTGGCTTCGAGCTCTTCGTGAGGCACAACCGCGTTCACGACGCCCATTTCATAGGCGCGCTGGGCACTGTATTCGGCACCCAAGAAGAAAATTTCACGAGCGAACTTTTGGCCAACCTGACGAGCCAGGTAAGCCGAGCCATAACCGG
>WLFI01000005.1 GCA_009703845.1 Actinomycetota bacterium | reverse complement strand
GCCTGGCTCGAGCGAATCCAGACCGACAGCCTGCTCGAAGCTGCAGTGGTTTACGGTTACTTTCCGGCCTACAGCGACGGTGACGATCTCGTCATCTTGCATCACCCGCAAGAAGGCGTCGACTCGCCTGAGGCTTTCACCGAAAGACTGCGATTCACATTTCCTCGACAAGCTCGCGACCGTCACCTTTGCCTAAGCGACTTTGTTGCATCTAAAGACTCAGGGAAGATCGACGTCGTTCCCTTCCAACTTGTGACCATGGGAAACAGGGTTTCTGAAGCGGCGGCCGAACTGTATGCCAAAAACGAGTATCGCGAATATCTAGAGCTGCACGGTCTTTCGGTGCAGTTAACCGAGGCGCTGGCTGAATTCTGGCACGCCAGGGTTCGCGAAGACCTAGGTTTTTCGGCTGAAGAACCAGCCGAGGTTGAAGGTCTCTTCAAACTCGACTATCGAGGCGCGCGTTATTCGTTTGGCTACCCAGCCTGCCCAGAACTAGAAGATCGCATCAAGCTAGTCGAACTTCTGAAGCCCGAGCTAATCGGCGTAACGCTTTCAGAAGAACTGCAATTGCACCCCGAGCAGTCAACCGATGCCATGGTTTTGCACCACCCCGAAGCGAAGTACTTCTCGGTTTAGCGATGACACTCGCACCAGAACTCGTCACTCGGGCACAAGGTCGAAAGACGTTTTCGCAGTTGAACCTTGGGGGAGCGAGCACCTTCGTGGCAAGCTACAGCGCCGATAAGAGAAGTGCCAAACGAGTTCTTCTGATCCACGGCATCAGGGGCACCCACCACGGGCTTGAGGCCATCGTTGGCGCTTTGCCGAACTACGAGTGCATCGTGCCAGATCTGCCCGCATTCGGGCGCTCAGAGCCGCTGACCGGCGTGCACGATTTAGCAGCGCTCCACGGTTGGCTCGATGAACTTATCGACCTGTTCAAACCCGATGCCATTGTCGCGCACTCATACGGAACGCTTTTGACTTCTGGCACGCCTGCCGCCGCGGGCATCCAGCAAGTTCTAATCAACCCGGTGTTAAGCCCTAACAAGAACCGAGCTCGCAGTCTGTCGTCAAGGCTGACCACCGGTTTTTACCAACTCTGCAATGCACTTGGTGAAAACTGGGGCAGAAGGCTTAGTTCGACCCGGCTTCTGGTTGACGCCATGTCTTTCGTGCTTGCCAGCAAAAAGGGCTCGAATGTTCGCAGCTGGGTCTTTGCACAACATCGCGAGCACTTCAGCAGTTTCGCCAGCCTGCGCACCCTCAGTGAGCACTCCAAGCTCGCCACTTCGCTCTCGCTGAAAGTCGAGCCATACAGAAAGACCCCGCTTCTTCTTATTGCGGCGACCAGAGACCCGATTTCTGATTTCGGGCAAATCGAACGCTTCGCCAAAGAGATTGAATCGGCCCAGCTCGAGGCGCTTGAAGGTTTTGGTCACCTGATTCACTACGAGGCACCCGAACTTGCCGCCCATGCAATCGAACGCGTCTTAGGCACGAAATGACGGTTTTCTTCGACTGCCGTTTCATTCGCCCTGGTCACATGGATGGCATAACTCGCTACAGCGAACAGGTTTATGGCGCGCTTAGCCGAATTCGACCGCTGACGGCGTTGATTAGCAGCCACGAGCAACTCAGAGGACTTCCGCCGGGATCGCCATTTCTGTTGGTGAACCGGCCCACGAGCATCCGAGAACTAACCTTGGCCAGGCGACTGGGCCGCGCCGGCGCAGAGGTCGTGTTTTCACCAATGCAAACGACTTCTGGACTGGGTCGCCGCTACAAACTCATCTCGACAGTGCACGATTTGATCTATTACCGCAGACGCAAACCACCAACTTTCTTGCCTTGGCCGGTGCGCATTATTTGGCGGATGTACCACCTTAGTTTCTGGCCTCAGCGCGTGCTGCTGCGCCAGAGCGACGCACTGGTAACCGTGAGTCAAACAACCAAGCTCGACATCGAGCGCGCACGCCTCTGGCCAGCAAAAAAGCCACTGCGAATCGCAAGCCCAGCATTCGACAGCCAAGTGTTTGAGGGTTCGAACGGCAACCCCGCAAGTGCCAACGCCTTAAAAGCGCTGGTTTACGCCGGCAGCTACCTGCCATACAAAGGTGTCGAAACAATCGTTGAAGCCTTGAAAGAGCTGCCAGATTTCGAGCTTCATCTGGTTACTGAGGCGAGCGGCGAAGTTCAAGGACGGTTGCGTCGAATTGCCGGCGAGGCCGCGCCGAGGGTTAAGTTTCTCGGCGGTCTCGATGACGCCAAATACGCCCAGGTTCTTCGGCAAGCTCATTCATTCGTATCTGCAAGTGTCGATGAGGGTTTTGGAATACCTCTGATCGAGGCCATGGCCTGCGGCACCCCGGTCGTTTGCAGCGACATCCCCGTTTTTCGTGAGGTGGCTGGCGAGGCGGCCGAATTCTTTGAGCCCTCAAGTGCAAAGTCGCTGGCCGAGGCTGTGAATCGTCTTTCTTCAGAACGTGTGTTTGAGCTGCGCAACGAGGGTTTGGCTCGTTCGAGTCAGTTCAGCTGGGATGCTACGGCTCGGGTCGTTTCGAGCCTCATCGACGAATTGGCTGCTGAGGCCTAAACGAGCGTCTCTGGATTGAAGTTCAGAACCTGCCAGCGTTCGCCCTCATGCTTGAAGGTGCTCAGTGAGGCATTGCCAAACCTCTGCCCCTCAAGTGGCAACTGTTTGTCGCTGGTGACGCGCACTACCTTGCGAATGAATGCGCCGTGCGAGACAGCCAAGACACGCTTACCGGCATACTTTGTGGCGATGTGGCTCAACAGTTCGCGAACTCGAACCTCGAGCTCTGGCAATGTTTCGATGCCGGGAATCAGTGCGTGGTCGGTGTGACCTGCCTTCCACTCGGTGTATTCCATTCCTTCGGCTTCTCCAAACGAGCGCTCGGTGAGCAAAGGTTCAACTTCGACATTTTCGAAGCCGTGACGGCTGGCCACAATTTGAGCGGTGTGCAGGGCTCGGCTAAGCGGCGACGCGATGATGACATCCCAGTCAGAACCGTCGATGACCTCGGCAGCCGTGTGTGCCTGGGCTATACCGGTCTCATTTAGCGGGATGTCGCTGGAGCCCTGAATGCGAAAGGTGATGTTCCAATCGGTTTGCCCGTGGCGCAGAAGGCCTAGAACGGTTTCAGTCATGAAAGAGCACCTCCAGTGCATCCGAGGTGTTTGCATCTACCTTGGCGATAGCCAGCTCATCGGCCTTGGTCGGGCCGATGTTGACGATGATGATGGGCTTGCCGGCCTTGTGAGCCATTCGGGCAAAACGCATGCCCGAGTTGACGGCAAGCGAAGATCCGGCAACTACAAGTGCATCGGCGGCTTCAACCCACGCTGTGGCTTCATTCACCCGAGCAACGGGAACCTGCTCGCCAAAGAACACCACATCGGGTTTGATAGTGCCTCCGCAGTTTTTGCAGGTCGGAACCACGAACGAATCTGTGAAGCCAACTTCGGCATCGCCGTCTGGCGTGAATTCGATGGTCTGGTCGCGCTCGATAGTTGGGTTCAGTTCAGCTATCCAGTCGTCAACCAGCGCGCGTTCAAAAACCGCAGCGCATTTCAAACAGATCACCTTATCGAGGCGACCATGCAGATCGAGAACCTGCGACGATCCGGCAGCCTGATGCAATCCATCTACGTTTTGAGTGATCAAACCAACTAAACGGCCTGACTGTTCGGCTTTGGCCAAGGCGAAGTGACCAGCGTTCGGTTTAGCCAGAGCAATGCGGCTAAAACCCACGAAAGAGCGCGACCAATAACGTTGCTGCGCTTCGATGCCACTCATGAACGAGTCAAAGGTCATTGGATGTCTGGCGACCCTGCCCGCACCTCGATAGTCGGGAATACCCGAATCGGTGCTCAAGCCGGCACCAGTGAGCAGAACGGCCTTGCCGCCAGTCAATATCTCTTTGGCCGCGGCGAGCGCATACAGCGCTGCACTGCTGAGACGCTCTTCTGGCTTATTCACTAGTCAAGTGTAACTTTGGAGAGTGATTAAGTATCTTGGCTCGAAACGCACGCTAGTGCCGCTACTCAATCGCATCATCAAGCAATCGGGGGCTTCGACCGCCAGCGACCTATTTACCGGTACTACTCGCGTTGCCAGGGGTTTCAAACAGGCAGGAGCATTTGTCACCGCCGTTGACACGGCTTCATACGCACAGGTCTTTGCCAAAACCTTTATCGAGCTTGATGCCAGCGCAGTGGCCATGCCCGAACTTACCGAGGCGATTGCCCGACTAAATGGAGTGCTTGGCAAGCCCGGGTACTTTACCGAAACCTACTGCGTGACATCCCGCTATTTTCAGCCAGCCAACGGTGAGCGCGTTGATGCCATTCGTGACCTAATCGAATCTGACTACCGCGGCTCTTGGCTCTATGAACCTCTGATCGCATCGCTGCTTCTGGCAACCGACAAGGTCGACTCGACCACTGGAATGCAGATGGCTTATCTAAAGACCTGGTCGAAGCGGTCGTATAACGACATCAACCTTTTGGTGCCAGATCTACTCGACGGCGCGGGCCTCGCGCTTCAAGCCGACGCCCTTGATGCTGTAAAGCACCTGCCAGAAGTGCAGCTTGCCTACCTAGACCCGCCATATAACCAGCATCGCTATTTCGCCAACTATCACATCTGGGAAACCTTGGTTCGCTGGGATGAACCCTCTACCTACGGCATAGCCAATAAACGCTTGGATGTTCGCACTAAAGATCACCGCAGTGCCTTCAATAGCAAGCCAGCCATGCCGTTAGCACTTCGCGAGTTGGTGGCAGACGTAAAGGCCGAGACGGTTGTGCTTAGCTACAACAATGAGTCCTGGCTATCGCGCGAGGAACTTCTAGACATCTGCAGCGCAAAGGGGCACGTTGAGATTATCGACGTCGACTTTAAGCGCTACGTCGGCTCTCAGATTGGCGTTTACAACAAGGCGGGGGAGCGGGTGGGAGAGCCTGGAGCCAAGCGCAACACCGAGCATGTGGTGATAGCGGGAGAGAAGTCCATGGTTCAAAGGCTCATGCAGGCTTTGCCTCAAGACTGAGCGGCAACCAGGCATCAAAAAACCCCCAATCTTTCGACTGGGGGTTTCTTAATAAGCTGTCTCAAGCTTCGTGTCCGAAAGGGGACTTGAACCCCTACCCTCTAACGAGGACTAGCACCTCAAGCTAGCGCGTCTGCCATTCCGCCACCCGGACTTGTGTAGTGCAACGGTTAGTTACTCTACCACGAAACATTTGACTAAGCCCGTGTGGTGCTAGTCGAACCACAGTCGTAAGGGGTAAGTTAGGGCTATGGCACTAGATCCGAGAATCGCACTGCAACAATTCATCGCTGCACTCGAGCGCCACCACGAAGTAGTGGTGTCTAGACGTGGTGAAGACGACCCTGCTGTAGAAAATGCTTATGAGCTTCTCAAGAACGCGTTTCTAGACTACGAAGAGGCACTCGAGTCAGCCCACGGAGAGTGGCTGCCTTTCGAAGAAGCCGAAGACAGCGAACAGTAAGAACTGATCGTTGGATTTTTTCTCAGCAATCTTTCTTGGCCTGGTTCAAGGCCTCACCGAATTCCTACCTATTTCTTCGAGCGCACACGTTCAGATTGCATCGGAGCTGCTCGGGCTAAACGTTAGCCTCACCAAACCAGAACTCACCGCTTTTATTGCCACCATCCAACTGGGTACCGAAGCGGCGGTTCTGATCTTTTTCTGGCGCGACATCGTGCGAATCATGAATGCTTGGTTTGGTTCCTTCAAGCGTGCAAGCGGCACGCCGGTTTCATTTGACGCAAAACTCGGCTGGCTCGTGATTATCGGAAGCTTGCCGGTGGTTGTAGTCGGACTCGTTTTCAAGGACGCCATCGAGAACGGACTGCGGTCACTTGCAGTAATTGCTTGGACATTGATTATTTTCGGAATAGCGCTTGGTGTCATCGACAAATTTGCCAAAAATGCAAAGCCGATTACCGAGCTGACCACCACACACGGCATCGCGTTCGGTCTGGGTCAGGCCTTGGCGGTCATCCCCGGCGTTTCAAGATCCGGAGGAACAATCAGCGTCGGTTTGGCCCTTGGCTACACACGTGAAGCCGCCGCTCGCTACTCGTTCTTACTCGCCATTCCGGCTGTCATAGCTAGCGGACTGTATGAGTTTGTCACCAGCTATTCAGACTTGAACCAAGACCAGATTTGGGCGATTGTCGTTGCCACGCTGGCAGCTTTCATTTCGGGTTACCTGGTTATCGGCTATTTGCTCAAGTACCTAACCAAAGGTTCGTTCTTACCGTTTGTGATTTGGCGGGTCTCTGTTGGGGTGCTTCTGCTCATCGGGCTTGGCACCGGGCTGTTGACCGCCTGAACTGAGCTTTAGAGCTTGTCAGACTCTTCGCCGCTGGCTCCGCCGTCGGCTTCATCTTCGCTCTGGCTGGCTAGAAACCGCTCAAACTCCATTGCCAAAACGTCACCACTGGCCGCTTCGCTATCTGAAGCATCACGCGACTGCTCTAACTGTTCGATGTAACTTGCCATTTCTTCATCGTTCTCAGCGAGTTCGTCGATGTTTCGCTCCCACTGGAACGCCTCGCCGGCCAAATCTTTCTGGTCAAACGAAACCTTCACATAGCGCTCCACCTCGGCCACGAGGGCGAGCATCGCCTTCGGTGACGGACCATTTTGAACGTAGTGGGGGATGGACGCCCAGAGCGCGATGGTAGGAATGCCTAGACGCTCGAGTTCGATGGCCAATACCGACTGGATTCCTACCGGACCTTGATAACCACTGCGTTCGGCGCCAGTTTGAGCCCTAACTACTTCGTTTTGCGAATGTGCAACCACAGAAATCGGCCTGGTGTGTGGGCTGTCTGCCGGAATCGAGCCGAGAAAGATAACCGCCTGAATATCTTGGTCTGTGATCAGTTCTAGAACTTCGGCGACAAACGCCTTCCATCTGCGGCTTGGCTCTGAGCCGATCAAAAAGTAGAGACGTTCCATGCTCGCATCAGCTGTGATGTCGGGGTTGGGTGCATAGAGCTCGGCTCCTGGCCAAGTGATCTGTCGCTGCCCATCCTCATCAAGAGTTACCTGCGGGCGAGAGAACAGAAAATCATAAAAGTCCTCTGGGTCAACCAGACCAACTAGCTCCGCTCCTGACGAGAGCGCCATGAATCGAGCTGCTCCGCTCGCAGCATCCGCGCTGTCACTCCAACCGTCGAAACCAACGATCAAAGTGCGGCCACTGAAAATGTCTAGGTCAGTCAAAATGTTCCTCGGGTTATTCCTGCTAAAACTCTAAGCCAAGGCGGCAAAGGTAAACTCACCACTATGTTCTTTTCGAAATCTGGGCTCAAGGCCGTGTTGTTTGACATGGATGGCACGATCATCGACTCAGAGCCGTATTGGTTGAAATCAGAGCAAGATCTTGCCGCTGAGCACGCCGCAGAATGGACCGAGCAGGACGGCCATCGAATGATTGGCCTAAGCCTTACCGAGAGCTCAAAGCTGATCAAAGAACACCTTGGCTCAGAGCTTGAGCCCGACGAAATCGTTCAACGGCT
The DNA here is from genome assembly GCA_009703845.1 of Actinomycetota bacterium. GTDB lineage: Bacteria > Actinomycetota > Actinomycetes > Actinomycetales > Microbacteriaceae > Rhodoluna. The sequence continues at coordinate 6,291 of WLFI01000005.1, read as the reverse complement.
CACCAACTCGGTAAACAGCCAACTTGCCAAAGAGATACCGTGGCGACCCGGCGCCCAAGAATTGATTCGAGAGCTTCGACGAAAAAACATCAAGACCGCGTTGGTCACCATGTCTATGCGCAGAACCGCGCTGCAGGTGGTTGAAGCTATGCCGTTCAAGGCTTTCGACGTGGTTATTGCTGGAGATGATGTTGTTCACGGCAAACCGCATGCCGAGCCCTACGTCAAGGCAGCAGCTGCGCTGGGGCTGAAGCCTTCGGAGTGCATCGCCTTTGAAGATTCCATCACGGGCATTCTCTCGGCAGAGGCTGCTGGAACCGTTGCCATCGGTATTCCAAACATGATGATCATTCCAGCCCGCCCAGACCGCAACTTGTGGCCGACCCTAGAGGGCGTCACGGTGAAGCACTTGAAAGCATTCCATGCCGAAATCACCAATCGAAGAAAACAGGAACAAAATGACTAAGCACCTCAAGCGAGGCCCATTCATCGAAGGTGACAAGGTTCAACTAACCGGCCCAAAGGGTCGCATGAACACCATTACTTTGGTCGCGGGTGCAGCCTTCGGAACTCACCGCGGAGACCTGCGTCACGACGACATCATCGGTAAGCCCGAGGGCTCGGTGGTGCAAAACCAATACGGGGTTGAGTATCTGGCGCTTCGCCCATTGTTGACCGACTTCGTCTTGTCGATGCCGCGCGGTGCAGCGATTGTTTACCCCAAGGATGCTGCACAGATCATCGTCGAAGGTGACATCTTTCCGGGTGCTCGGGTTGTTGAGGCAGGAGTAGGTTCTGGTGCGCTCAGCATGTACCTATTGCGCGCCATTGGCGAAAAGGGTGCGCTTTTCTCATTCGAACGCCGCGAAGACTTCGCCGAAATAGCGCAAGCCAACGTAACGACAGAAATGGGTGTTCGACCAACCAACTGGACGGTTACTCTGGGCGACCTGCAGCAGATGCTCCCTAGCACGGTCAAACCGCACAGCATTGACCGCGTGGTTCTCGACATGCTCGCACCTTGGGAGTGCATCGAAGAGTCTGCCGATGCTCTAATTGCGGGCGGGCTTTTCATCGGATACGTTGCGACAGTCACACAGCTATCGCGCCTATCTGAAGCACTGAGACAGAGTGGCCACTTCACAGAACCTCACGCTTGGGAATCCATGGTCAGACCTTGGCACCTTCAGGGGCTCGCCGTGCGCCCAGAGCACCGTATGATCGGCCACACCGGTTTCTTGATCACTGCACGACGACTTGCACCCGGCACCGTCTTGCCTGAGTTCAAGACCAAGCGGTCAAAGGGTGAGTTCACTGACGAAGATTTGTCGGTTTGGAACCCTGAGCACCTTGGTGAAAAGCGCATCAGTGACAAAAAGATGCGCAAGAATTTGCGCAACGCTCAAGAGTCTGCCGCAGTCAGTTCGAGTCGCAATTCAGACGAAGACTAACCACGCCACAACTACACTTAGAGAAAAGCCTTAAGGACAAAATCTTGCGTAAATCCCTAGCATTTGCAGCCTCAATCGCGCTGGCACTATCACTGGCCGGATGTTCGAGCATCGACTCAGAAGAGGCCATGTTTGCCACACTGAAAGCAAACTGCGGAGACGCCGTTGCCGAGACCAACGCGCAGAGCCCCGTAAAAGACGTAAAGGTCACCATTGGGGGCGAAGAAGCCAAGGTTGAGTTTGAGACACCACTTCAGGCAACTACGACAACCAAGTCAGACACTGCAGTTCTAGTGGCCGGCACCGGTCCGGTAATCACCGGAAACCAGGTTGTCGAGCTCGAATACATGGGCATCAACGCTGCCACTGGCGAAGTGTTTCAGCCTTCGGCTCTAGATGGAAGTGGCGCCACTGGTCAGATGCTAAAGCCTGGCGAAGACCCGTTGTTCTGTGAGGCTCTGGGTGGCATTCGTGAAGGTAGCCGCGTGGCAGTTCTTTACCCGGGTGAAATTCTTCACGGCGGAGCAGGTATCGAGCAACTGGGAATCGGCGCTAACGACGACGTGCTTTTCGTCTTCGACATTCGTAACGTCTACCTGCCATACGCAGTCGGTAACGAGAAGGGCGCCCAAACCGGCTTTCCAACCGTCATCCGTGCCCTAGATGGCGTACCCGGTGTCACCATTCCGGTTGACTCACCATTTCCTAAAGCATCTAAAGACGGGGCAGAATCCACAGCGATCGAAGTTCTAATCGAGGGTGCCGGTGAAACCGTAAAGGTGGGCGATGAAGTTCTGCTTCACTACACCGGTTACACCTGGGCAGATGGCGCAAACTTTGACTCTTCATGGGACAAAGGTCAGCCTGCGAGCTTCGTAATCAAAGAACCTGGCCTGATCAGCGGTTTCGTTCAGGCTGTTGCCGGTCAAAAGGTGGGCAGCCAGATTGTGGCTGTCATTCCACCAAGTCTCGGATACGGTTCAGAGGCGATGTCGACCATCCCAGGTAACTCGACTCTGGTTTTCGTAATCGACATTCTCGGCATCAAGGGCAAGTAGTCGAAGCGTCATTGGGGCTATGACAGGCGAACCATTGGGTGAGGGTGATTGGCAGAAAGAGCCAGACACTAAGCCAGAGCGCCTGCTCAGCCTTACACTCGCTCTACTCAGCAACTCGGTGGGACTTAGCAAAGAAGAACTTTTTCGAAGCGTCAGAGGCTACTCACTAGCCATCGAAGACGGCGTTAAGCCGGATGCTATAAACAAGATGTTCGAGCGTGACAAGCAGTCGCTGCGTGACATGGGGGTTCAGGTAGAAACCTTCATTCGTGACTCCGACATGGATGACAACACCGAAAGTCGTTACTTCATACCTGCCGAAACATTCGTTTGGCCTAAAGGAACTTCGCTCACCCCGAACCAGTTGCGCTTGCTAGAACTGGCAGCCAAGGTTTGGGCAAGGGCTTCGTTTTCGGCCGAGGCCTCGCGAGCGGTCATGCGCCTCAAGGCTCTCGGTATGGCCAGCGAAGGTTTGGAACTGGCCGGCTTCGCTCCAAGAATTTTGACGAACGAACCGGGCATTCTGCAGCTTGAAGAAGCTGCCCGCGATCGACTCGAGGTAACTTTCGATTACCGAGCACCCGAACGAAGCGTAGAGCGCCGAGTTGTGCATCCGTGGCAGGTTCGTCACGTTGCCGGTCAGTGGCTTTTGGTTTGCTGGGATGTCGAGCGTCAAGACGTTCGAAACTTTATGCTCAAGCGAATCGTCAGCCGCATCAAACCAACCGGCGAGCAGTTCGAGGCCATCACGCAGGCCCAACTTGAAGATGCTCTGGAGCGTTTGCGACTGTTTACTTTGCAAAACACGGCCGTCGTTTCGGTGGTGCCAGGCACCGAGGCTTGGGTTCACTTCGAAATGGATTCACACGCACACGGCGGTTCGACTACCTATGAATTCAACTTCATGGATGTTCACCTGCTGGCCGAGCAATTGCGGGTCTTTGGCGCTACCGTCACGGTTCACGCACCCTCCGAGTTGCGCGACGCAATTCGCAGTGGTCTCGAGAAGGTGGCGAACGCCCATGCCTAAGCTCAAAAACGTGCTCAGCGGTGACGACCAATTCAATTTCTTGATCGCGCTCATCGGTTTGATACACCGTGAAGGTGAGATCCACATCACCGCAGCTGCCGAACGCTTGGGCATGAGCGTTGAGGCTGTTCGCAAGGCCATGAGCACCCTTGTGGTTGCCGGGCACCGAAAGCCAAGCGGTGCCGAAGAGATTCCCTTCAATTTTGACTGGGATTTATTCGACGAAGAGCAGGTGCTTCGGTTCTCAGATTCCGACATCATTCTCGATGCGCCAAGAATATCGACCAGACAGGCTGCTGCTATTGCAGCAGGACTTTCTTATCTGAAGAGCCTTCCCGAGTTTGCGAGCGAGGCCGATGTAGATAGCCTGATCGCCCTGCTTGCTTCAACCCAGCCAACTGCCAGCCCGCCGACAATATTTTTCGAAGTTGGTACGGTGGGCGCTGACGTTGGTCTGTTGCGCCGAGCAATTCTGGCCGAGTTGCAAATTTCATGCAGCTACACAAATCAACGTGGTGAAGAATCTGTTCGTAGCCTTGAACCATTCAGGCTCGACCCTCGCGGTGCGGTTTGGTACCTCAAGGCCTATTGCCCGATTAGTCGCCAAATCAAGTCATTCCGCTTGGACCGTATGAGACAGATCGTGCTTGGCGAGAACCCTTGGTCAGAAGCAGCGAGGCAGGCTTTTGCAGAATTCGACCAAGAAGAAGATCGCCTCTATGTTCCGGGGGAGTCTGACACCGACGTCATCGTCGAAGTAGACCCTGAGGCTTACGAACTTGTTTCTGAGTTCACCACCATCAGCGAACCAAACTCGAGCTCAAGCGGAGTCATTCGAGTAACCATCAAGGTTGGTCACCTTCCGAACTTGGGTCACCTGATCGCCAAGTACGGGGGAGCCGCCAGAGTCATCTCGCCTCCGGTGGCAAGAGAACTGGTTCGCAATTACGCTCTCTCTGCGTTAGGCCAAAAGAGCAACGACTTTCAAAGAATCGAGGATGAGGACTAATGGGTTTCTGGTTTTGGTTCTTCATTTACCTGGGCATTGCCCTAGCAGCCTTGATTATTTATGCTTACGTCGGTTTTCAACTGCTCAACAAGCTAAAGAGTTTCGAGGCCCCGGCTGCAAAATTGGCCGAGTTGGCGGCAAAGCTAGAGAAAACATCCAAGGCAGAAGTTACGGTCGAATCACCCGTGGCGGCCATGGACCAAACCGAACAGGCAGTGTCTCGACGTCAAAAACAGATAGCTAAGGCCCGCAAGGCAAAAAAGGAAGCCAAAGAGCGTAGGCTTGTTAGCAGGCTAAAGCACTTGGATATTGATGAAAGTAGGCTGCGCAAATGAAGCTAAATGGTTGGGAATGGATCATCATTCTGGTTATTGTCTTGCTGTTTTGGGGCGCCCCAAAGCTTCCAGGACTGGCCAAGAGCCTGGCGCAATCGATGAAGGTGTTCAAGAAAGAAATCAAGAACCCAGAGGATGCTGCAAAGGCAGATAAGCCTGCCGAAGACACTTCTTCTGAAAAGTAGTGGCCAGACGCAAAAACCCCGACGCGAAAATGAGCCTCGGTGGTCATTTTCGAGAACTTCGTAAGCGGCTTTTCTGGTCTGCGCTTTTTATCGCGGCCGGCGCGGTAGCGGGCTGGTATTTCTACCCACAATTTTTCGAAATACTAATGTCACCCTTGAACGAAATCGCATCTCGTCGCGGTGACGTGAAAATCAATTTCTCCGGAGTAATGTCGGCCTTCGACCTTCAACTGCAAGTGTCAATCTTTCTGGGAGTCATGGCCGCTAGCCCGGTTTGGCTGTTCAACCTCTGGGCCTTCATTACTCCCGCGCTAAAAAAGCGCGAACGCCGCTACACGATAGGATTTCTAGCTTCTGCGCTCCCGCTGTTTTTCGCTGGAGTATGGTTGGCTTGGGTGTCGCTGCCGGCGTTCATGACAACGCTCATCTCGTTCACCCCTTCGTCAACCACCAACTTCATCGTGGCCAACGACTACATCCTCTTCGTTTTGCGAATCTTGTTGGTTTTCGGCTTGGCGTTTGTAATGCCGGTTGTGCTGGTTTTGCTAAACCTTGCCGGTTTGATCACTTCGAGAAGCATTTTCAAATCTTGGCGTTTGGCTGTTTTCCTGATTGCCGTAATTGCTGCCCTCGCGACCCCAACGGCAGATCCGCTCTCGATGTTCGTGCTTATGGCTCCACTCACAGCTCTTTATTTCGCATCAGGCGGAGTCGCCTGGATCACTGATCGTCGAAGAAGAAAACAACTCGGTCAAGATGTCGAGTGAGTTCGAAGATCTATCTCCAGCTGAGCGCTATGCCCGGGCAAAAAAATCTGCGCCTAATAAGAGCTTGAAAGCCTTCACCGACCTGCTCGAGTTTCCGTTAGACGACTTTCAGCAGAAAGCTTGCCACGCGCTATCCGAAGGTAAAGGCGTCTTAGTTGCAGCGCCTACCGGAGCCGGAAAGACAATTGTCGGCGAGTTTGCCATTCACCTGGCCATAGAGCAGCAGCAAAAGGTTTTCTACACAACGCCAATCAAGGCCCTCAGCAACCAAAAATATGCCGAATTGCTGGCACGTTATGGAGAAGACCGAGTTGGCTTACTGACGGGCGATACCAATCAGAACGGCGACGCCCAAATCGTCGTTATGACCACCGAAGTTTTGCGCAACATGATTTACGCGAACTCGGATGCGCTAATGAGCTTGGGTTACGTCATCATGGACGAGGTTCATTATCT